>JBEKEW010000001.1:0-27852 GCA_050013635.1 Thermoplasmata archaeon
GTGTTGGCGATCCCCGCCAGCATGGTCGTCAACCCGAACGCCATCAGACCCAGTACGGCGGGGTTCGCCCAATCGGCGCTCGGGGTCACGGGGGGCTTGTGATAGTCCTGAGGAGCGGCAGTAGTACCCGCGGCGGCCATGAATTCGAGCACCGCCGCCAGCATAAAACCCTTGGACCCGTGAGCGCACCGAACCGCTCAATTCGATTCCACATTGACCTTGAATACTGGCCCGTAGAGGTCGTCCGCACCGCCGAGGCGAGCGTGGGCGCTCGAGGCGACTTCATGCGGTGCCGCACCGATCGCGCCGCCGGGATCGAGGCGATAGGTGTCGGGGAGGGACGCCCTTTTGAGGAATCCCGGGTTCGTGGCCGTGCCGAAGGGGAATCGCGGTCCCTACGGTCCGGCCCCGGACCGTGGGGAGGCTCGATCCACCGGACCGGAACGAAGCAAGGAGCGGGTGCGTGGAAGCCCACAATCTGGACAGCATCTTCAACCCCCGAACCGTGGCCATCCTCGGCGCGAGCGACACCGAGGGGTCCGTGGGCCACGCGGTCACGATCAACTTTGTGAAGGGGGAATTCGCGGGGAAGACCTATCTCGTCAACCACCGCAAGTCCGAGGTATTGGGCCAAAAGACCTACCCCACCGTGGGCGCGATCCCGGAACCGGTCGACCTGGCGATCATCGCCACGCCGGCGAAGACCGTGTGCGAGTTGGTCGACCAATGCGGTCAGGCCGGGGTGAAGGGCGTCATCATCCTCTCGGCCGGTTTCAAGGAGACCGGAGCGCCGGGGAAGGCGCTCGAGGACGAGCTCCTTGCGGTCGCCCGCAAGTACGGGATCCGCATCGTGGGGCCGAACTGCCTCGGCGTCATCCGGTCCGGCATCCACCTCAACGGGACGTTCCTTTCCAAGATCCCGAAGCCGGGATCCGTGGCGTTCCTCTCCCAGAGCGGGGCGCTGGGTTCCGTGATCCTAGAGGCTGCGATCCACGAGAACGTGGGGTTCTCGGCCTTCGTCTCCGTCGGGTCGATGATCGATGTCGATTTCGGCGACCTCATCGACTACTTCGGTAGCGATCCACAGACCCGAAGCATCCTGATGTACGTGGAGGGAATCACCAACGCCCGCAAGTTCATGAGCGCCGCCCGGCACTTCGCCCGGGCGAAGCCGATCGTGGTCATCAAGGCCGGGCGGTTCGGAGAGAGCGCTCGCGCGGTGGCCTCGCATACGGGCGCGTTGTCCGGGGAGGACCAGATCTACGACGCCGCCTTCAAGCGGGCGGGGATCGTCCGGGTCGAGCAGATCGCGGACCTGTTCAACGCCGCCGAGGTCCTGAGCACCCAACCCCTTCCGAAGGGCCCGAACCTCGCGATCATCACGAACGCGGGCGGACCGGGCATCATGACGTCCGACACGCTCCTCGCGAGGGGCGGGAAGCTGGCCGAGCTCAGTCCGAAGACCATGGAGAGGCTCCAGGCGGCGCTCCCGCCGTTCTGGAGCCACGGGAACCCCATCGACCTGATCGGCGACGCCGGACCCGAGCGCTACCGGGTGGCGCTCGAGGCGTGCCTCGAGGACGACAACGTGGACGGGATCCTGCTCCTCCTGACGGCGCAGGCGATGATCCAGCCGCTCGAGGTGGCGAAGACCGTCGTGGAGGTGATCAGCGCCAAGACCTACCAGAACAAGACGATCCTCGCGTCGTTCCTCGGTCGCCGCACGGTCACCGAGGCGAACGCGTTCTTCGCGGCCCACAACATCCCTACCTACTCGTCGCCCGAGGAGGCGGTCAAGACGTACATGACGATGTACCACTACCACCGCAACATCGATCTCCTCTACGAAACCCCCGAGGAACTCCTGGTGGACTCCGCACCGCCGAAGCGACCGATCTCGGTCATCCTGAGGGGGGCCGCGCGAGAAGGCCGCGAGGCGCTGACCGAGGAGGAG
This sequence comes from Thermoplasmata archaeon, assembly GCA_050013635.1. Taxonomy (GTDB): domain Archaea; phylum Thermoplasmatota; class Thermoplasmata; order Lutacidiplasmatales; family UBA184; genus Lutacidiplasma. Next base: position 1,955 of record JBEKEW010000001.1, read on the forward strand.
GCGAAGCGGCTGCTGAAGTTCTACGGCTTCCCCGTCGTGGTGACCGAGATCGCCACGACCGCCGATCAGGCGGCCGAGCGAGCACGCCACTTCGGATTCCCGGTCGTCCTCAAGATCCTCTCCCCGGACATCCTCCATAAGACGGAGGCGGGCGGGGTGGTGCTCAACGTCGGCTCCGAGGAAGAGGCGCGTCGCCACTTCGACGCGCTGGTCGCCCGGGCGAAGGCGTACAAGCCGGACGCCGAGATCGTCGGCGTGACCGTCCAGCCGATGATCGCGCGCGGGGGCTACGAGCTCATCGTCGGCGGGAAGACCGATCCGGTGTTCGGGCCGACCATCCTCTTCGGCATGGGCGGCGTGGGCGTCGAGCTCTACAAGGACTGCGGGGTTGCGATCCCGCCCCTCAACACCACGCTCATTCGCCGGATGCTCGAGGAGACGAAGGTCTACCAGCTCCTCAAAGGGTACCGAAATCAGCCGCGAGCCAACCTCGAGATCCTGGAAAAGACGTTGCTCCTCTTCTCGCAGCTCCTCGTGGACTTCCCGCAGATCAAGGAGATCGACATCAACCCGCTCCTCCTCGACGAGAACAAGGCCCACATCCTCGATGCCCGCGTCTTGATCGACAAGGACCGTGCCGTCCGCGGACACGACCTCCACGCCCACCTGGTCATCAGCCCGTACCCGAAGAAATACGAAACGCGCTGGAGGATGGGGAACGGCGAGGAGATCCTCCTCCGTCCCATCAAACCCGAGGACGAGCCGCTGTGGCTCGAGATGTTCCAGGGGTTCTCCGAAGAGACGATCCGCTACCGGTTCTTCCAGGTCTTCAAGGATACCCCGCACGAGATGCGGGTGAGGTACTGCAACATCGACTACGACCGCGAGATCGCGATCGTGCCCGAGCTGACCCGGAACGGGAAGCGGAGGATCCTCGGCGTTTGCCGCATCATCATGGACCCGAGCGGGAAGAGCGGGGAGCTCGCCGTCACCGTGACCGATGAGTTCCAGGGGGTCGGGCTGGGGACGAAGCTGGCGGACCACGTCCTCGAGATCGCCGCCGATATGGGGGTCGAGAAAGTCTACTCCATCATGATGGCCGACAACGCCCGGGCGGTCTCGCTCATGAAACGGATGGGGTTCAAGATCGCGCCGGCCGAGGAGGGTAGTGTGGAGGCGACCCTCGACCTCCGGGAGGACCTCGTGGCCCCGATCGCAGCGCCGGATGGGGACCCCGGGACACCGACCGAAGGTGACGTGGCTCGGCTTCCGCCCACGATCCGGAGCACGGAGACCGTTCCACCCGCGATCACGCCGACGCCTCCCGCCGATTGACCGATGTCCGGCGCCGACCGATCGGGAAGGAACCCTAGGGCGGCGGTTCCCCGTTCCCACCGGACCGCACGTGCGGTTGGTGCGGGGACGCAGATGCCGGCCGCGAAGATGCTCCCGGCGTGCACCCGCTCCTTGGAGTTGCCGGTTCGGCATCCTTGCGAGTCGTCGGCCGTACCTGGGCCGTCGTGCTCGTCTCCGGATTGCCGAGCGCACCCCCTTCGTGGGCGGCCGGACCGGTGGCTTACGGCCCACCGGCGGGGCGTGCGCGAGGACCCCGCGGTCGACGCGGGGCGTCCATCAGCACCGGCGGCGCCGCTCGGTCACTGGTAGATCGGGTACGTTGGCGTCCATTGCGTCGCGAGCAGACGCTCGCGCAGCTCCCCGGCGGTCGTCCGGGGCGCGTGGCCCGTCCGTTGGGCTTCGAGACCAACGGCCATCGCGATCTCCAGCGCCATGGGGCGCAGGTCGGTGATGCGAGGAAGTAGAGGCGCCGTCGGGTCTTCTCGTGCCGGGGAGCGCTGGGCGAGCGCCCGGGCCGCGGCGAGGATCATCCCGTCCGTCACCCGTCGAGCCCCACTCGCCACGACGCCGAGACCGAGGGCCGGGAAGATGTAGACGTTGTTGCACTGGGCGATGGCGATCGACCGCCCTCCGAACTCCACCGGGGAGAAGGGCGAGCCGGTCGCGATGATGACCTTTCCGTCGGTCCACTGGAGGAGATCCTTCGGGATCGCCTCGCTCTTCGCGGTAGGGTTCGAGAGGGGGAAGATCATCGGTCTCTCGACCCCCTTGGCCATCGTCCGCACGAGGGGCTCGTTGAACGCGCCCGCGACCGTGGACAGACCGATGAGGATCGTCGGACGCGCTTCCTGGACGACCTCCGCGAGGCTGACACGGTTGGGTTGGCTCCGCGCCCAGGAAGCGACCTCGCTCCAGGGTCGAGCGTACGCCCTCTGCTGACCTCGGATATCCGCGCGCTCCGTGTGGAGCAGTCCACCCCGGTTGATCAGCCAGACGTTCCGGCGGGCCGCATCGTCGGTGATCCCGTCCTCCACCATCGCTGCCCGCATCGAATCTGCGACGCCGACACCGGCGGAGCCCGCCCCGAAGATCACGATGCGTTGTTCGCGCAACGGCGTCGAAGTGATCCGGAGGGCGGATAGGATCGCCCCGAGGGCCACCGCCCCGGTCCCCTGGATGTCGTCGTTGAACGTCAGGGCACGGTCCCGGTACTTCTCGAGGATCGGCCGTGCGTGATCGGCGCCGAAATCCTCCCACTGCAGGAACGTGCCGGGCAGCTCCTGCTGCACGGCCTGAACGAACCGATCGATGAACTCTTCGTAGGCGGCCCCGGTGATCCGTTCGTGATGCCACCCCAGGTACTCCGGATCGCCCAGGCGAGCGATGTTGTTCGTGCCAACATCGAGGACGATGGGGAGCGTTCGCTCCGGCCGGATGCCGCCGATGAGGGTGTACAGGGATAGCTTGCCGATCGGGATCCCGAGGCCTCCGACTCCCTGGTCCCCGATCCCGAGGATCCGTTCGCCGTCGGTGACGACGATGACGTCGACCTCAGGGTTCGGGCGATGCTGGAGGAGCGTCCGGATCGAGTCCCGGAGGGGATAGGGGACGAAAAGTCCCCGAGGACGACGGTAGATGTGGCTGAATTCCTGGCAGCCGAGAGCAACCACCGGGGTGTAGACCACCGGCATCATCTCCTCCATGTGGTCGAGGAGGAGGCGGTAGAACAGCACCTCGTTGTTGTCCTGGAGCGCCCTCAGATAGATGTGCCGCTCGAGGTCGTCGGTCTTCCGCCGGAACGCCTCGTACGCCCGGACCACTTGCTGGTCGAGCGTCTCGATCTGGGGCGGCAAGAGGCCGTGGAGCCCGAGCGCCAACCGCTCCTGATCCGTGAACGCCGTGCCCTTGTTGAGGAGGGGGGTATCGAGGAGGTCCTGCCCCCGGAGACGGGGGAGGTGGGCGCATTCTCCGGAGCGAGGACCCAGACCTGTTCCAGCGGGGGGCGACGACGCTGCTCCCATAGGGAAAATGGATGGCCCGACCGCAGATGTACCCGCCGTCAATACGGATTGACGGGACGGGCGTCCCTCTTGCCTCATGGGGCGAGGGATCTCTCGTGGTGTAGGGCACGGGTGGATCGGAGCTGACGCTGCCTGCCGCGGAGCGTTGACCTCAAGAACCGGGCAACATCCCCCGCCAAGAGCGTCCTCGCGCCAGCAACTGCGCTAGGAACCCGGGCTCTTCACCGATGGGTAGTACCTTGCTCACGACACCTTCGGCATGCGTCCCTCAGGGGGGCGGGGTCGGCGATTCTTTCCCTCCGCGAAGAGAGTTCGAGCCTTGCGATCTCCCAACCATCGTCCAACGCCGCATCTCCCACTCGGACGAGCCCCTCGGTCGTGGTCCGTAGCGGTTCGGCTTCCGGCTCCACTTCTGCGGCCCCCATCACCATCGAGAGGCGCCGAGCGGCTTGGACCGAGCTGACGCGCCGAACGGGCGGGCCCACCCCGCCTCCCACGCTCCTCGGAGGCTCGACCACGAGATCCGTCGAACCGGCGCGGGTCCTCGTCGAGGTGCGCCACATGCCCGCCGCGGTCCGCCGCTGGACCACTCCGAACGCATAATGGGCGACGACCGCGTCCCTCCATCGTGAGCGACCGGAGGTTCGGCTCGGTGCTCTCGCTCCTTCGGCAGGGACTCTCCGTCGGAAGCCAGTTCGGTGCCCACTCACTCGAAGCTCTCCTTTCGGTCGCGGAAACGATCGAGGAGTCGGTCTACGAGCGCGGCTCGCTCACATGGACCTCGAACGGCTTCACCTTCCGGCTCAACAATCCCCCGCTCCGAACCGGCGCCTTCTCGTCGCTTGGACTGACCATCGATGGGGCTCGAGTGTCCACGGGGCGCGTGCGTGTGGGCGGGCATCCGGACCTTCCCTGGCGCGAGGTTACGGACATCTCCCGAGAGAGGCCGCTCGAATTGCGTCCCGGCGATCGGATCGAGGTTGCGGTCGACCGGCCCACCCGGGAGGGAGTGAGGGAGCTCACGGTCCGTCTCGAGTTCCAGTCGATCGCGATCCCACCCCTCGTATGGCTCGAGTTCACGGATACGTTGGCCCGCGAGGACGGTGCATGATAGCGACCGGGAGCCCCGTGCTGCTGACGAGCCTCGCCTCCGCAGCCGTTCTGGACGGGCGCGGTGACCTCGAACTTGTCCGGGAGACCCGAGGGGTGCCCCTCGACTGGGGCGGGGTCTATGCGCAGCTCGTGCGTCTCACCGGACCCTGGCGGCTCGCCTTCCGAGTCGGAGATTCCGTTGCCGAACTGCCGGCGACCCAGGTTGCCTCCGAGCTGAGCGCGGGCGTGTGGCACAGCCGCCACCGCTGGGGGACGCTCGAGCTGGAACAGACCGTCGCCGCCCTCTCCGACCCTCCGGGGGTGATGCGTACGCTGCGAGTGACCACCACGGAAGCATTGCCCGTACCCTTGGTGGTCGAGAGCCGTTGGTCACCGTACCTCCTGCCGGTCCTGATCGAAGGAATCCGACCGATCCTCTACCACGTCGAGACGCGAGGCGAGGAGCTGCAGCTCCGCCAGCGGAAGTTCGGGCTTTCGTTCCGGTCCACCGTTCTCCCGGCTCGACTCTACCTCAACCGCGGATGGTGGATCGGGGGCCGTTTCCAGGGCCGTCTCGAGGAGGTCGCTTCGGAGCACGAGCTTCGGGTGACTCCGGGATCCACGACGGAGGTCACCTTCCTCATCCATGGTGGGCTCGAGCGGGAGCTCGGACGAGGCGCCGCCGTCGAGCGAACGTTGCGGGACCCCCCGTCGGCGGCGGGCCTGGTCGGAACGGCGGACGCGGCGTGGACAGCGCGAACCCCCGTACTTCGGTTCCCGGACGCGCCGCGACTCGAGCGTGCGTACTCCCTCGCACGCGCGTCGCTCCGACGCCTCTACACCGCGCCGGGGGACGGGCTGTTCGGGCTTGTGGCGGGGTACCCGTGGTACTCGGCGATCTGGTGCCGAGACCTCGCCTGGATGCTGCCCGCGGTGCTCTGGCTGGGCGACGCCGACTGGGCCGAGCGATCACTCGCCTCCGTCTTCCGGTTCCAGTCCCACTACGACGTTCCCATCCTCGGAGGGACCCCCGGCGAGCTCCCGATGCAGATCGCCCCCGGCCCCATCTTCCTCTACGGAACGTCGGACACCACCCTCTATTACCCGGGCCTTGTCGACCGGTTTGTTCGGCATTCGGCCCGTACGGCCGTCGCGGAGGCGTGGGGCCCAGTCGTCGAACGGATTCTCGGTTGGGGCGAGGCGCGCACCAATCCCGAAACCGGACTCATCCACAATGGCGGGGAGGTCCGGTCGGTCGGTGCGGTCAGCGCTTCGGCCGCCCGCGTGAGGTACGGGATTGACGCGCCGGACACGACGATCTGGGATTCCACGGATCGACGGGACCACGCCGTCGACCTCCAAGTCCTCTGGTACGAGGCGCTGCTCGCGGGAGCTCAACTGTTATCGACGGGGGAGCACGATCCCCGCTCGGCCCGATGGACGGCCATGGCGAGCCGGGTGAAGGACGCGGTCCGACGGTTGTATTCATGGACCGACGAAGCGTATCTCGTCGACTCCATCAACTCGGAGGGACCCGTACGAAAGGTGCGACCGAACGCCCTGCGCGCGGTGAGCGCCGGATGGCTCGACCCGGCGCCCGCTCGCTCGGTCGTGCAACGCGCCGCACGGGACGACCTCACGACCCCATGGGGCGTTCGCACGCTCTCCAACCAGCATCCCACCTACGACCCGCAGGCCTACCACGACGGGCAGGTCTGGACGATCGCGACCGCGTGGGCGGCGGACGCCGCGCTCGCCGCGGGCGAGACGGCCCTCGGCGTCGCGTACCTCGAGACGATCGCCCGCCGGATCACGGAGGAGGGCGGGCTCGCGAACGAATGCTATCGGGGCGACCGACCCGAACCGTTCGATTCCTGCTTCCTCCTCGGATTCAGTGTGGCACCCTTTCTCACCGTGCTGTTCGAACGCCTCTGGGGACTTCGGGCCGACGCGCAACGGGCTCGCCTAGAGGTGCGTCCCGAGTTCCCGACGACCTGGACCTCGGCGTCGATCGCTCAGCTCACGTTGGGTGAGGGCTCGGTCGACCTCACGTGGTCCCCACGGCGGCTCGTGGTCCATTGGTCCGGCCCGACCCCGCTCACCCTCGTCACCCGGACCGGCGAGGAGTCGGTATCCAGCGGCACCGACCGGGGGTTCGACCTCGCCGCAAGGATCTCGTCGGCCCGGGACCCGACGCCTACCTAGCCTCCACCCTACCTCGTCCACGCCGACCGCTCTCGAGGAATAGAGGCTCGTCATGCGATGCGGTGCAGTCCGCGCGCCGCGGACGCTGGGATTCGGGTCCCGGCCCTCCGGAAAGGATTCTCCCGTGCATGGGACCGACCGCCCGATGGACGGAGATTGGTACCTTCGGGGGAGGTGCCGGAGAGGGCTTTTGAACCCCCCGTGGGTTCAACATCATCGATTCGGACTAACGGCTCGGCCGCGGCCGTGTCAGTGACGCCGACGCAGCTCTCGGATGCTCTTTTTCGTCATCCCGGCGCTCCTCTCGATCATGACGACCCAGATCATGTCGCCTACGACGGTGTAGAACACTCGCACGTCGGAGGCCACGTGGAACCTCCAGACCCCGCGCAGCTCGGCGACCTCCTTGATCAAGACCCCCGGATGGGAACGAAAGGGGGCCGCTCGGAGGAACTCCAGTTTCTCTAGGATCCGTCGGCGAAGGGAGACCGGCAGCCGAGTCCCGTCCCGAACGGCACGTGGGTCGAAATCGACCCGGTAGGGGTTCAAACCCCCCACCTGCGATAGACCTCGTCGGCGGGGACGGACTTTACCCGTCCGGCACGGATGTCTGCCACCCGTCGTTTCAGTTCTGCGACGACCCGAGGTGGGTAGTACTCTTCGGCTAGTTCCTGAATCAGCTCGTCGTAACTCTCGCCCGGGCGCTTCATCGCCTCGAGTAGCTGACGAGTACTCGATCGAACGGTGATCGTGGTAGGGCGATCGGCAACAGCCATCGGTCGCAATAGCTGGACAATTGGCTTAAGGTTTGTGTCGATCCCTCCGGGAAGAAGAGGCCAGGTCCGACGGAAGAGCTCATGCGGGAATCGTTTCGTCGGGGCTCAGGGCCCGCGGAAGACCTTGCCCCTTGCAACGGGGTGTTCGAGTATTCGTGGACTTGAACGGCCCGGGGGTTTGAGTATTGGAATGTCGGAGGGGGGATTTGAACCCCCGGCCCCAGGATATCTCCCGGGACGGTCGATCGTCCCGCTATGAGTCCCGTGCTCTACCGGGCTGAGCCACTCCGACAAGGGTCATGGGCGAGGACAGACGGTCCATCGCACCGCCGCCTCTTATGCGTCGGGCGCAGGATCGCCCGCGGCCACGACGGGCTCGGGCGCGGCCGAGGGGATCGCGCTCGCGGGCGCTTCGGCCGGGGGCGCCTCGTCGGCGATCGTCCCGAGGACCACCGAGGCCCGGATTTCGATCTTCTTCAGCGGATACAGGGTCTTCATGCCGTGCGCGAGCAGCTTCACGAGGTCCCCTCCGAGGATCTCGCGGACGAACTCGGCACCGGAGCGCAGCTTGGCCTCTTCGACGAGGATCGAGCGCATCTTGTGGCGCAGTTCGGCACGCAACCGCGTTTGGAGGCGTTCCTCGCCGACCGCCACGGGCTTGAGGATGAACTGCACCCCGTCGCGGGTCGTCACGTCGACCGAGAGCTCGATCTTGGAGCGCTTGCGCCGGGCGAGCCGCCGAACGTAGTCCGAGGTGAGCGCATGGCCGATGAACTTGGACTCCGCGACCCCGTCGCCGCCGATTCGCTCGATCTGGAATCGCAACTTGACGTGGGCCTTCGCGACGTCGGCCCCTCCGGTGAGCTCCTCGAGGGTGGTCTCCAGGGTCCGGCCGATGATCTGCTCCGGCTCGGTCGCCGTCGTCTCGCCGAGCTCGGCGTGCTGGAAGAGGCCGGGAGCCCGAACCTTGAACCACTGCTTGGAACGCCACTTGTCCTTGACCGTCCGGGCCAAGGTGGCTTTCCGCGGGGCTTCCTTCTCCGCCATGGGTCGCGGGGCGGCGAGCGGGGTACCCTACTTAACCATGTCGAGACCGAGGGGGCGGGTTATCGGCGAGAACACGGGCTTCGCGGCCCTCGGCCGAGGTGGGCTCGCCGGGTACGGGTCTCCGTCGCCCCGGGCGGCCCGGCCGGCCAAGGCGAAAGTACATATTTCGACCCCAACTCCGCGCCATCGTGGCAACTTCCGAGCGCGACCGCCCGAGCGACTCGACCCGCATGGGATCCCGCAGCACGGCGGCGGAGCTCCGCGCAGCCCGACTGCCGATCCAAAGCCCCGGCGAGCGACTGCGCGCTCGGATCCTCGAACGCCTGCGCGTCTCCGAGCAGAAGGGGCTCGATCGGACTGCGGCACTCTCGGAGCTGTTCCCTCACACAGTCCTGCCGGCGTCGACCTACGACGATCTCGTCACCGCCCTCGTCTCCGGAGCCCACGTGCTCTTTTTCGGGCCCTCGGGCGCGGGCAAGACCAGCCTCGCGCGCGATGTTTGGGAGCTGTTCCCGAAGGAAGCGTGGGTCGTTGAGGGATGCCCCGTGCTCGATCACCCCCTCAGCCTGACCGATCCGGTCATCGCGCTCCGTTTCCCCCCGTGCCCGATCTGCGTGCGCCGCTTCGCGCCCGCCGGTGATCCCGGGCGGTTCGATCCCACGTTGGTCGACGCCACGAAGGTCCCCGGGATCTACGCCCACCTGCGCGAAGGGTTCGGTTTCGCCCGCCTGCAAGGCAGCTCGGAGGTGTTCCCGGACCATCTCACCGGTAACGTGAACCTGCGTAAGCTCGAGGAGATCGGGGACCCGATGAGCCCGCTCGTCATGGAACCGGGCAAGCTACTGCAGGCGAACCGAGGGGTCCTCCTCGTCGACGAGATCGGCAAGCTCCCGCTGGGCACGCAGAACGTACTCTTGCAGGCGCTCCAGGAGGGTACGGTCACCCCGTCCAAGTCGCGCGAAACGTTCCCCGCGGAGTTCGTCGCGGTCGCGACGTCCAACCTCTCCGATCTGGACAACATCAACGACCCGCTCTCCGACCGCCTGACGAGCCTGCACGTCGGCTACAACCCGCACCACGCCGACAACCGACGGATCGTCGTCGTCGGCCGATCGGAAGCGCTTCCGACCTACGTCCCCGAGATCCTGATTGACGCGGGCATTCGGGTCATCGAATCCTGGCGCCTCCGATCGAGCGACGACAACCCGGACATCGGAGAGGTCGGATCCAATCGGACGCTGATCGACGTGGGGGCGCGGACCTCGGCGATCGCGACCTTGCACGGCCGGCCGGTCCCGGGTCCGGACGACCTCAAGGCCGGACTGTTGCACGCGATGCGCGGTCGGATCCGCGCTCGCAGTGGGGAGTCGTTCCAGCAGAACGTGCGTCGCATCACCGAGTTCATCGACCAGTACCTCGAGCCGGCGATCAAACGCAGTGCGGGGATCTACTGGTGCCGGTTCTACCGAGGGGTGCTGGGCGAGAGCACGCCGGAAGGCGAGGCCCTCGTCGGGGAAGGGCGACGGCTGAAGGACGACGGCGAGCTCCAGGTGCAGCTGACGGCCGCCGCGGACAGCTTCCCGCGGTTCCGACGCTTCGTCGACTACGTCGCGCAGCGCGAACGCCCTTCCGCCCCGGTGGGGAACGTCGGGGCGGCGGTGGCCGAGTTCCGACTGCTCGACAGCTTCTCGCTCTTCTCCTGCAAGGAGGAGGCCGACGACGACGCTCCCCTCCCCTGATGGGATCGTGCTCCCCGACTGCCAGCGGTTCACCGACGATGTCACCTCGGACGACCTCCTCGACACGCTCGACCCCGCCGAGCTCGCGCGCGCGCTCGCCGAGCATGGGGTAGCCGGGGCGCACGAGCTCCTGCGCCAGTCGGGGGAACGCGAAGGGGAGCTTGCGCGACGGCTCGCTCGTTTGCGCGAGCGCCTGCGCCGGCAAGCCGAACGGCAAACGCACCAGGTCACCGACCAGTACGACCGCCGCCTCGAAGAGCTCCAGATCGCCGAGCACCGGACGCAGGAGGAGATCGATCGCGAGATCGCCGAACTGGAGGGACGGCTGCGCGCGGCGCGGGCGGGCCGCTCGACGTTCACGATGCCCGAGTTCCTTCCCGACGTCACCGCGGCCCTGCTCGTCCCGGACGCCCCGTGGAACCAGCCCCCACCCCGCCCCTCGATATGGCAACGGATCCGGGCGTGGTTCGCCGCGCTTTTCGCTCGCATCTTCGGCCGCCGCAAGCGGGCCCCGAAGCCGAAGGAGGGCCGTCGGATCCCGATCGCCCGCCTCTCCCCGGACGGACGGACCCTCGGACCTTCGGAGTTCGCAGAAGCGCTGGCCCAATTGAACCCGGATGAGGCCCGCGATCTCGGGGAACGGGTCGCCGGGCGGCTGGAGCACCAAGAGCGGGAGCTCGGACGCACCGCCGAGGCGAAACGCCGGGACGCCGAAGCGCAGCGCCGCCGGTTGGAGGAGGAGCGCCGGGAGGCCCTGAAACGGGCCGAAAGCCAGGTCGACCGGACCGTGCGCGAGGCGGAGGATCGACGCGTCGATCGGGAGCTCCGCGAGCGCGGGTTCGTCGCCGAACGCGGCGGCGAGCTCGTGGTGACGTACGGGTTGGTCGAGCGGTTCGCGCGGCTCCTGCTCGAAGAGGAGCGCCGCACCGCTCCCACGGACGTCCGGTTCGCGCTCCAAGGCGGAGCCGCGACCGGGGTCTATGAGAAGGCCCGGCTGCGCCAGTCCGTGGAGGTGGCCCGGCTCGACGTTTCGAGTTCGCTCGTCGCCGCTCGGCTCGCCGGCCTGAGGCACATCGACGAGGGGACGAGCTACGTATACCGTGAAGCGACGGGCGAGAGCGTCCACGTTGTCCTAGCGTTCGATCGGTCCGGCAGCATGGCCGAGGGCGGGAAGCTCGAAGCCGCGAAGAAGGCCCTCCTCGCCCTCTACGTCGCCGTCCGCCGCAAGTACCCGGCCGCGACGATCGACGTCCTCGCCTTCGAGAACGAGGTCAAGGTCCTCGACCTGGTCGAGCTGTGGGAGTGCTCGCCCGGAGCGTTCACGAACACGGCCGAAGGCCTCGGAACGGCGTACCGCCTTCTCGCGAACTCGCGGGCGAGCCGGCGCGAGGTCTACTTCATTACCGACGGCCTTCCCGAGGCGTACACCGATGCGGTCGGCGTCGTACATAGCGGGCGGCTCGACCTCGCGATGGACCAGGCGCTCACCCGCGCCCGTGAGCTCGCCACGCTCGCACCGTTGCGCTTCTCGATGATCCTGCTGAAGTCCGAGCATCCCGAGTACGAAGCGGCGGCCCGCGCGATCACGCGTACGTTGAACGGAGAGTTGGTCGTCACGGACCCCCAGCACCTGGGGGTCGAGCTCCTGATCCGCTGGACCCGGGGTTCCGAGACCGTCCGTCGGGTCGCGACGCCCGCGCCGATCGTCCCCCGCCCGCGTGGGACGCCCGCCTCCGCCCAGGGCCGCCGCCGTCGTGCCGATCGAAGGATGGGGGGATAGGTTCCCGACGGCCCGACCCCGGACCTGATGACGGCCGCCGGCACGGAGGTCTCGACCCACCGTTCGCTCTTCCACAACGGCGCGTTCGTCCGTCTCCGGCTCGCGGGCGCGATATCGCTCGGCGGCTCCTTTGTCGGCCAGGTCGCGCTCGTCTACTACGTCTTCGTCACGACCGGCTCGTCGTTCGACGTCGCCTACGTTGGGATCGCGGGGTAGGTTCCGAACCTCGTCCTCGCGTTCGTCTCGGGGACGATTGCCGACCGATACCCACGACGTCGGATCATGGTCCTTTCCGATGTCGTCCGTGCCGCGAGCTGGGCCGCGATCGCGCTGATCCTATGGACCCTCGGGCTCTCGCTACCGCTGGTCCTGATCGGCGTCGGGGTCGCCGCAGCGTTCCTCGCGCTCTTCTATCCGGCCGAACGCGCCCTGTTGCCGCAACTGATCCACGAGGAGGAGATCCCCACGGCCAACGGGATCCTCCTCTCCACGAACCAGATCGTCGGGTTCGTCGCGACCTCCACCGGCGGCACCTCGTCGCCGCGATCGGCGTGATTCCTGCGGGCCTGTTCAATTCCTCGACGTTCGTCGTCTCGGCCTTGCTGCGCGCGTCGATCGCGTTCCCGTTGCGCGGTTCGCTCCACGGGCCCGAGGCGACGCCCGTCCCCACGGAGCCGTTCTGGCCGAGCGTGCGGGCCGGATTCGCCTACCTTCGATCGAACGTCGCCCTCCTCCAGTTGACGATCTCCGCCACCTTCATGAACTTCTTTCTCAGCATCGTCCTGAGCTTCCTCGTCGCGTACGTGGTCGGTGAGCTCGGCGTCGGCTCGGTCGTGTACGGGCTCGTCCTCGGCTCGTTCTCGATCGGGTTCGCGGTCGGAGCGGTCCTGGTGGGGCGCACCGCGGCGGTCCGTCACATGGGGAAGGTCTGGGTGATCACCGGCGCGGCGACGGCCGTACCAATCGCGGCGCTCGTCCTGTTCCCCGGCCCGGTCGTCGCCTTCGGGTCGGTCCTCGCCATCGGGATCCTGATGGGATACGGAGGGGTGACCTGGCGGAGCGGTGCCCAACTGATCGTACCGGGCGAGATGCAAGGGCGGTACTTCGGGGTCGACCAGCTGGGGAGCATCGCGATCCTGCCGCTGGCCCAGATCTCGGGGTTTTTCTCATCGCCCAGTACGGGATCATCGAGACGTACGCGTTCATGGCGGCGGGTGCCGCCGCCTCCGGCCTCGGGTTCGGCCTGCTCCGTCCGCTGTGGCGGCTCGGATACCCGCCGGGGCCGTCCCGAGCCGGCGCGCACCCTCGGCCCCGGTCACCGGGCTGAGGCAGGGGAGCGTTTCCTCCCGCCGTGAATCTTTATCTTCCGAGGAGGACCTACTTCCGGGACGCGAGTGCGATGTCCGACTCCGACAATGAATCCCAGCTGCGCGAGCACCTGGCCGATATCAAACGGGCCATCCAGGGCCTCGGCCAGGACCTCACGATCGAGATCCAGCACCTGGACCGACGCATCGGCGCGTTGAGTCAACGCACCGGCACGGAGGCCGAGCGGGCGACGGACGACCTGCGACGGGACCTGGCGAAGCTCGGGAAATCGATCGACGACGGAGCGTCCCGGATCCCGGGGCAGGTCTCCTACGTCGGCCAGCGGATCAGTACGGGAGCGAAGCTTACGGCGGACGCTACGGCCCAGACGGTGGCGAAAACCGCGCACCGGGCGAAGGAGGGCACGCAGGACCTGTTCGCGAAGGCGGCGGGCGTCAAGCGCACTCCGATGCGCGAATGGTCGGCGCCCCCGGACGACGAGGAGCGTTAACGCACCCGGCGTGGGGATCGCGCCCGTATCGGAACGGTCGGTCGGGTCGGTCGATCGATCCGCGCGCGTACCGTCGTCAACTCCTGACGGGCCCGATCGCGCGCCACCGCGAGGTACTGCGGATCGATGTCGAACCCGACGAACGGGATCCCGAGGCGTGCGGCCGCGACCGCGGAGGCTCCGATCCCGACGAACGGATCGACCCAACGGCGGGTGCGCGCGACGCCGTGCAGCCGAACACACCACTCCGGTAGCTCCGGCGGGAACGTCGCCGGGTGGGGCCGGTCGCGCGCCCGTCGCTGGATCGTCGGGTACGGCAGGAACCATGTGCTCCCCCGGCATCGGAGCGGCTCACGGGGCCGGCGCCACCGAGCGATGTTGCTCGGATCCTGGTAGGGGACCCCGATCGCGAGCCGATCGAGCGGTACGTCGCCGGCCCGGGAGAAGTGGAAGACGTACTCCTGGGCCCCGTGTACGAAGCGCGGGGAGCCGACCGGCTTGTAGTGGCCGAGCGCCAGGTCGCGCGTGAGCCCGCTCGTGCGGCTCGCGAACCGGTGATCGATGGCGATCGACTTGATCCAGTGGACGACGTTCTGGAGGACGAACCGCTGCCCGGCCTCGCGAGCCACGTCCCACGCGAACCATGGGTCTCGGGGCGGGCTGCCGACGTTGAGGAAGAGCGACCCGCGACCGGAGAGGACCCGGTCGACCGCTTCGGAGAACGCGCGGATCCAGGCCAGGTATTCCGAGCGTGGAAGGCGGTCCCGGTACCGCCCGTACCGGATCCCGAGGTTGTAGGGGGGGGACGTCGCGATGACGTCCACGCTCGAGGGCGGGAGCCGACGGGCCAGGCCCGCGAGGCAGTCCTCGTTCCACAGGACGATCTCGCCCCGACGCGGCAGGGGGAGGCGTGCGAACGGTCGATCGCCTCTCGGGTCGGCCACGGGCCCCCCTCACGCGGCGGGCCGGGCGGCCGGGGCGTCCGCTCCGAGCGCCTCCGCGGCGACCCGGGCATCGGCGAGGGCGCGCGTCGGGTCCCGGTAGTACTGGGCGATCGCACGGCCGAACTCCCGGTAGGTGAACGGTAGGTCGGGCGGGGAGCGGGCGTGCCGGCGTCCGAGGAGCTCCAGGAGCTCGACCCGCCGGGCGACCTCCCCCTCCACCTCCGCGAGCGTCTGGTTGCGTTCCCTCGCGATCCGCTCGAGGATGTAGGATTGTCCCGTGGAGTGGAAGCGGTCCTCGTCGGGATCCCAGACGTACGCCGCGTTGGTGATCAGCTCCCCGGTGTCCCCGTCGAGCCCGACGATCTCGGTGATCGATTGAACGCGCCGGGCCCGGGTCTCCCCGACCTGGATCTGTCGCTGGAGGATGACGAACCCGAGCGCGCTGAAGAGCGAACGGGGCAGCGAGATCGGGGGATTCTCCATCCGATGGACCATCGCCTCGACGTCCTCCGCGTGGAACGTCGTCAGACACGTCTTGCCCGTCGCCATCGCCTGGAAGACGATGTAGGCTTCCGGTCCGCGGACCTCCCCCACGGTCATGTACTGGGGTCGCTGGCGCAACGCGG
Source organism: Thermoplasmata archaeon (assembly GCA_050013635.1). Lineage (GTDB taxonomy): Archaea > Thermoplasmatota > Thermoplasmata > Lutacidiplasmatales > UBA184 > Lutacidiplasma. The sequence continues at coordinate 17,360 of JBEKEW010000001.1, forward strand.
TCGAGAGCAGATCGAACATATCGATCTCCCCGGGAGACTTGCCGGTGGTGGGGTTCGTGGGACCGACCCCCGACCGGGTGACGAGCGCGACCCAGTTCTCGTGCGGGAGGCTGATCTCCCGCGTGTCCTCGATCGAGACGACCTTCATGTCGGGGGGCACGAAGGAGAGCACGGCGTTCAGGGTCGTCGTCTTACCGCTCGCCGTCCCTCCACAGATCATCCCCGACCGGCCGCTCTCGACCGCGAGCCAGAGATACGCCATCGGCTCCGGCCCGAGCGTGCCGAGCACCACCAGGTCGACCGGGGTCAGAGGCCGCTCGCGGAATCGGCGGATCGTGAAGGAGCTCCCACGCGAGGTGACGAACGTGCCCAGCGTCGCATGCAGGCGGGCTCCTTCGGGCAGGGTCGCCTCGAGCATCGGAGCGGCGGCGGAGATGTGCCGGCCGGACCGTTGGGCGAGCCAGACCACGAACCGGTCGAGCGCGTCGGTCGTCGCGAAGGCCACGTTCGAGCGGATCGATCCATGAACGCGATGGTAGACGTAGACCGGGATCCCCGCCCCGTCGCACGATACGTCCTCGACGGCCGGATCGTTCATGGGGACGTCGATCGGACCGTAGCCGAGAAAGTCCCGCTCGAGGTAGTAGCCGAGGCGGGCGGCCGCGTCCGAGGAGGTCGAACGGGCCTCGGATCGGATACGAGCCACGACGAGCGGGCGGAAGACGCCCCGTCGCACTTCGGGCCGGGGGTCGACGCCCGAAGGGAGCTCATCGATCAGTCGTTCGCGCAGCCGAAGCATCAGCGCGGCTTCCGCTGGTGAGAGGGGAGGCTCGAGCACCTCGTACTCGTATTCCTGGGTCGACGCCCGGTAGGCGATCCGCGCGCGGCCCGGCCCGTCTCCGACCGCGACGGACCCGCGGGACGTCCTCGCATCGCTCACGGTGCCGGGCCCACCCGGGGCGACCTCCGGTGGGATGCCGGACCGGTTCCGGGGAGGCTCGACGAGGCTCATGTCAGCTCGTCCCCCCCACGATCGGGACGACGAACCGCATGACGACCCACCCGACCACGAGCAGGATCGTGGCGTGCGGAAGCCCATCGACCAGGTGGCCGCGGTAGAGGATCCCCGCGACCATCCCGTCGCCGACGGCGTGGACGATCACCGCCACCAGGAGCGCCAAGGAGAGCGTCGCGACCAGGGGCGCGGCGATGCCGAAGCCACCGTAGACGGCGGTGGACGCGGCCGGATGGTTCGTGAGCATCTGCGGCAGGAACACCGCCGCGAGCACGTAGATCGTGACCAGGAACACGAAGAAGGCGATGTAGACGACCGCCACGTACGTCATCATCGTCACGCGGCGGCGTTCGCTCGCGAGCTGCTCGGTGCGGGTGTCGTGGGCGACCCGGGTGAGCACGTCACCGTAGTTCCCACCGGCGGCGTGGGAGCGGATCAGGATCGCGACCGCCTTGCGCACGAGCGGCGTCGGTACCCGGGCGGCGAACCGCTCGAGGGCGGTCGAGGCCGAGACCCCCCATGCGATCTGCGCGGCCATCTTCTGGACCTCGGGAGTGAGCGGGCCATAGCGGCCGGCCGCCGCGACCGTGATCGCTTCGGGCAGGGTCCGGCCGAATCGCCCGGACTCGGCCACGTCGCGCAGGAAGTCGGGCAGGCGGCGTTCGAGCTGCTCGACCCGGCGCAGCCGCATCGCGGTCGCGAAGCCGTACGGCCCGAGCAGCGCGAGGAGGCCGAGGACGAGGAAGTCGACCGTCGGATTCCACGGCGCCCCCTCTCCGGGGCGCAGCGAGATCGAGAGGAGCCCGGCGGCGTTGAGGAACGCGATCGTCCACAACCCGACGGCGACCGCGGCGCCGACGTACAGGATACGGCGATCCCGCACCACCTCCCGAGCGACGACGTACGGAGCCTCGGAGCGCACGGTCCCGGATCGTGGCCATGCGAAGCGGGCGTTCCCCGTGCTCATAGACGCTCCGAAAGGGCATAGGCGACCGCCCCGAAGGCGAGCTGCGTGACCGGGATGAGGCCGAGGACCGTCGCCCAAAGGATCGTGACCAAGGCAGGGTTGGCCCCGTCGATCATCGCAAAGACCGCGAGGATGATGATCAGGAACAGCGGGAAGGCGACCGCGACGGTCACGAACGCCTCGGCGAATACTCCCATCCGCTCCAGCCCCTGTTGGCTCGCGATCGCCGCTTCCCGCTCGTACTGCTCGGACTTGTTCAGGAAGTACGGCTTGAGGTCCCCTCCGCTCTCGGCGGTCGCCACGACCCCCTGGAGGAACTCCTGGAACCTCCGGGAAGGGCTCCGGCGGGCCGCCAGGCGCAACGCCGTCAGCACGTCGGTCCCCAGGAGATCGGTGTCGCGGGCGACCCCCGCTGCCTCCTCGGCGACCGCCCCGTAGAGGGGCTGTTCGGCGAGCTCGCGGAAGATCTCGTCAACGCGAACGTCCGCGCAGCTCATCGCACTGACAAAGTTCACGGCGGAGCTCAGCTGCCGATCGATCGCGCGTCCTCGTTGCTGGGCCTGGCTTGCGGGCTCGAACGAGAGCGCCAGGTACGCGAGCGCCGTCCCCGCGCCGGCGATCACGACGCCGATGCCGATCGCGACGAGGGGCGCCTCCGTGTGCGAGAGCATCCACGCGAGGACCGCCCCGACCGTGACGCTCGAGATCGCCCCCACGACCGTTCCGGCATAGACGAACGCGAGGTACTCTCGGGCGGTGAGCCCGATGTGGGCCTGCAGCAGCCTCTGGTCCAGCCCATCGTCCGCGGGGGCGCGCTCGGCCCGTCGACCGAAGATCCTCCAGGCCCACCGCTGGAATGGGGTCAATCGCGGGGGATCCGATACGCGCGCCGGGGCGAGCGGATCGATCCCACCGTCGGCGATCGCCGGGGTCATCGATTCGTGCCTCCGGGGGAGGGTCCCGCCGCGCGCTCGAGAACGACCTCGGGATCCCGATAGTATTCGGCGATCTGGCGCCACAGTTCCCGGTAGTCGGTGATGCGGCGCTCGACCAGGTAACGGATCACACGGACCCGCCGATCGAACTCGGCCCGCATCTCCTCGGCGCTCCGGTGCGTCACGGTCGCCACCCGATCGAGGAGGTAGGAGTGACCTTGGAACCGGAACGTGTCGGTCGTCGGATCCCATTCGTAGACCGGGTTGGTGACGAGCTCGTTGGTCTCCGGTTCGAGACGGACGATCTCGACGAGCTGGCGGATCCGGCGCACGCTCCCGCGGCTCGTCTGTACCTGGGCCTCGACCACGACCTGCCGCAGCGAGGAGAGGAGGACACGCGGAACGCGGATCGGCGGGTTCTCGAGGCGGGCGACCATCGCGCGCACGCTGTCGGCGTGCATCGTGGCGTACGTGGCGTGCCCGGTCGCCATCGCCTGGAACATCGCGTAGGCCTCGCGACCGCGGACCTCGCCCACCAGGATGTGGCTCGGTCGTTGCCGGAGAGCCGATCGGACGAGGTCGAACATGTCGATCTCCCCGAGGCTCTTCCCATCGGGGCCGCGGTCCCCGATCCCGTCGCGGGTCGCCGCGGCGACCCAGTTCTCGTGCGGAAGGTGCAGCTCGCGGACGTCCTCGATCGAGACGATCTTGGCCGACGGGGCGATGAACAGCGCGATCGCGTTGAGCGTGCTGGTCTTTCCGGCGCCGGGTCCTCCGCAGACGATCAGCGATTCCCCGTGCTCCGCGCCGAGCCAGAGGTACGCCAACATCTCCTCGTTCGCGGTACCGGAGAGGACGAGGTCGACCGGCGTGAACGGCCGGTCGCGGAAGCGGCGGATCGTGAAGCTCGCCCCTCGGCTGGTCACTTCGCGTCCGTACGTCGCCTGCACCCGGTGGCCTTCGGGAGTGGTCCCGTCCAGGATCGGTCGGCCGACGCTGAGCGACCGTCCACACCGCTGCCCGAGGAGGAGGACGAAGGAATCGAGAGCCGACTCCTCGGAGAAGCGGACGTTTGTGGGGATCGACTCGTACCGCGCGTGGAATACGTAGAGCGGGATCCCGACGCCGTCGCACGAGATATCCTCGATCTCGGGATCGCGCATCATCGCGTCGATCGGTCCGTATCCCAGCGCGTCCCGCGCGAGGCAGTGTACGATGCGCCCGCGTGCCGCGGGTTCGAGCGCCGGCTGGTGGGTCTCCAGGTACTCGGCCGCGCTGTGTTCGACACGCTCGAGGCGCTCGGCCGGCGAACGAGGCCGGTGCTCCCCGGGCAGGATGTGGGGAAGCGCGGCGTGGAGTTCCGTCGCGATCCGCCGTTCCTCCGCGGAGAGGACGGCCTCCTCCACCTCGTAGCGGTGCGACTCGGTCGCCCGATCGAGCACGACGCACACGGCGCTGTACGGGTCGTCGATGACGGTCCGCTGGAGCTCGCGATCCGATGGTGGGAGGCCGTCACGAGCGGATCCGACATGCTCCGGGGGGCCGGCTTCGCTCATCGCCCTCCCTACGCCGGTCCGGTGCCCACCGCGATGTCGATATCGGCGAGATAGAGCGTGCAGTAGCTGACGGAGGAGAGCGTCAGCAGGACCGTTCCCGCGCACCCGCTCGACGGCCCGCTCAGAGTGTAGCCACCCGGAGCGATCCCGGAATCGGATACGGCATCCGCGAGGAACGCCTGCCACGCGCACGCATAGGCCGAACCGATGCGCAGCGTGACCCCGAACGGCTGGAACGTCCCGTTCGTTCCGGCCGCACCGTGGCTGGTGACGGTCGAGCGGGAGAGCAGCGTGCTCAGCACCTGCTGGAGGCCCGGAGCGTTGGCGCTGCGCTCCCCGCCGACCGTCTCGATCACCGCGAGCGCGAGGCTCGTGTTCCCCGCCACGCGATGGAGCGAGAACAGCGGGGTGAAGTCGATCGTGGCGTTGGCCCCGTTGGGGACGCGAATCACGGCATCGTTCTGGAAGGCGAGCGTCTCCGGGCTCGCATACCGGTTCGGAAGGGACATCGTGAGGGTCCCGGTCGACGCGTTGTCCGCGTACGGGGCCCCGTCCGGTCCCGAGGAGAGCGAGACGTTCGCGTAGGAACTCGTCGTCCCCGGAACGAAGACCAGGGCCCCCTGGGTCGGGCTCGCCAGCACCGGGACCCCCGAACTGCTCAGCGAGAACGGCACGGAGTAGGCGGGCGAGGCTCCGAGGGAGTACTGGAGGTCGACGTCGCCTTTGAACGAAGCCATCGACTGCTCGGCGCTGTTCGTCCAGGACGTCTCATTTTGATTCATCCAGACCGGAACGGTCTGGGTCAGGAACACCCCGAAGACCGCGACGAAGATCACCACCACGAGCAACGCCCCGATCACCGTCGCGACCCCGCGCCGGGACCGGCGCAGGCGGCGAATCCGGTGATACCGTCGTCTCTCGTGTGCGAGGGTGTTGCCCCCCATGGGGGTGGACCGGCCCGGGCCCTCCGGTCCGAGCAAGCGAATCGACCCGGTGCCGGTTATAAATACGTAGGGCGGGAGTGGAAGCGCTGTTTCCGTACTAGGGTTAGATTTTTCTTGCCCCCGCAGCTGCCCGGACCGCTCCCATGCCGATCCAGGAGATCTCGCTCACGCTGCCGAACCGTCCCGGGGCCCTTGCCGGCGTCGCCCGGGTGCTCGCCCAAGAGCGCATCAATCTCGCCGCCATCAGCGTCGATGCCACCCCGAGCCGAGGCCGTGTTCGACTCATCGTCAGCAATCCGGAGCGCGCGCACCGACTGCTGGCGGAGGCGGATTATGAGGTCGAGATCCGCGAGATGTTGGTGATCCGCCTCGAAGACCGGGCGGGGATGTTCCTAAAGGTGCTCGAGACCCTCGCCCAGGAAAAGATCAACATCCAGAACGTGGCGATCCTGCTCGCCCGGGACAACGGCCGAGCGCTCGTCGCGCTATCGGCGACGAACCTCGCTCGGGCTCGAAAGGTCCTCCAACAGGCCGGCGTGATCTCGCAGTACGCTGAACGGCTCGTCACCAACGCCGATGTGGTCGCTGCGGTGCCGACGATCCCCACGGAATCCGTCGGTTTCCTCCTGTAGGGGGCCCTCCCGCGCAAGCCTCTTGTGCGGGCGCCCTTCCGGAATCCCCGCGCGGTTGTGGTCTAGTGGTTAGGACGGTAGCTTCCCAAGCTACCTACTCGGGTTCGAATCCCGACAACCGCATCGGCTCCCACCCCTCGGGCCCGCGCCCGGATGAGGCGTCCATCGGCCGCTTCAGCGAGCCATACCCTCGGTCCAGGACGGCCCCGTCACCTCGAGGGGACACTCGATGTGCCCATCTCCCGGTCGACCTTCCCCCCTCGGAGACAACGAACTCCTGGTCGGTGAGGGAGCCGACCGGCCGGGGGGGCCGCAGATGGGCCCGGAGTTCAGGGTTCTGGGGTCAACCAGAATTCGTTCCCGTCGAGATCGAGGAACTTGGAGACCCAGCCCCAGGGGAACTTCTTCGGGGGAACGGAGAACGTGACGCCCTTCTTCTTCAACCGGGCGTAAACCGTACGAAGAGGCTCGGCCGTGACCAGCATGATGCCGGTGTTGCCGAGCTCCGACTTCTTGGGCTTGTGGCCGGGTCCGGCGACCTCGCAGAGATGGAGTTGGAACTTCCCCCGGGCATCGGTCACGGTCATCCAGTGCTCCGCGTCGTCGACCCGGACCCGGAACCCCAGTTTCTCCACGTACCACTTCGCGGCCTTCTTCCGATCCCGGACGGCGACCGCCACCGAGGTCAGCACGAGCGCCATGATGTTCCTCGGCCGGGGAGAGACGGCCCGGCGCTTAGCGGTTGCTCGGCCGGCGGGGGAGGCGAGCGGATGCGCTCTCCGAGAGCGCTACGGGTTCCCTGAGTCCCGGCTGCCTGACTCGAACAGGCGACCTGAGGATGTCCACGGGGGCCGCCGGAGTTCCGGCAGTCTCACCTACAGTCCCCCGCTCTACCACTGAGCTAAGCCGGGACGGGAACGACGAGCGGGGGACGGCCTATAAAACTTGGCGTGCTGGCGCGTGATAGGAGGTGAGCGGAGTGCGGATACTCGAACACCGGCGCCACGGGCGTCGCAGTCCCGGAGGGACGCACCTGAGCGCCGAGGGAGTTCGGAGCGCCCGAGCCCTCGGAGGCACGATCGGCCCGTTCTACCGCGTCGTGACCTCTCCCCGACCCCGGGCGATCGAGACCGCTGTGGCGATGGGGTTCGCGGTCGACTACGAGATGCCCGAGCTGGGTCACTTTCCCGAGGATCTCGAGCTGCCCTCGGAGGCCGCGGTGGGGGCTCGGATCCCGTTCGAGACGTGGGCGAGGGCGCTCAAGCACGACCCACGACTGCGGGAGTACGCCCAAACGCAGGAGTTCCTGTGGCGCTCGGTGTTGGACGGGGTCCCCGACGGAGGCCAGGTCCTGATGATCTCTCACGGAGGGATCATCGAGGTGGGCGCCCTAGGAGCCGACCTGGAGGGAGCGCGTCGGCTCGGAGAGGGGCTGCACTACCTCGAGGGGGTCCGCATGGAATGGACCGGGACGAAGTGGGCCCGGATCGCCCCGCTCCGGCAGGCCGACGGCGCTCCCTAGCGGAGAGCCTCGCGTACCCGCCGCGCGACCTCGACCGGGGTTCCCAACGCATCGATCGGGCGCAGGCGCCCCCGACGGCGGTAGAAGTCGAGCAAGGGTGCGGTCTGCTCCGCGTACACCTTCAGTCGGGTCGATACGGCTTCCGGTCGGTCGTCGGGTCGTTGGATGAGCTCGGTCCCGTCCCGATCGCACTTCCCGGCGACGCGCGGGGGGTGGGTCTCGAGACTGTAGACCGAGTTGCACGTGGGGCAGACCCGGCGTTGGCTCAACCGGCCGATGAGGGCGTGGGACGGAACGTCGAACGAGACCACGACGTCGGTCGGGGCGAGGCCCTCGAGAGCTTCCGCCTGCGGGATCGTGCGTGGGAAACCGTCCAGAAGGTACCCGGCGTGAGCGTCGGGCGCAGCCAACCGTTCGGCGAGCATGCGCAGGACGAGCGTATCGGGGACGAGACGGCCGGCGTCCATGAAACCCCGGGCCTCCCGACCCAGCACGGTCCCGGCCGCGACCGCGGCACGCAGGATGTCGCCCGTGGAGAGGTGAGGGATACCGAGCTCCTTCGCGAGCTCCGCCGCCTGGGTCCCCTTTCCCGCCCCGGGAGGGCCGAGGAACACGATCCGATGCATGCCCGCCACCATCGGAGCGCCGCTAAATGGGTTGTGGAGGCCGACCGTCATTCGACGTGGCTACCGTCGAAGGTCCGGCCTTCGATCGCGCGCTCGAGGTTCACGAGATCGCGTCCCTGCACGATGGCGAGCGGGATCTTGGCCCGCGCGAGAACGTTGGCAGCCAAATGATCGAACGGGAACTGCTGGCCCGCGTCCGAGGAGGCCCCGGCATGCACCATCTCCCGGAACCGCGACCAAGAGATCCGCTCCAACCGCTTCGCGCCCGTGTGCGTTCGAGGGTCCCGATCGTAGATCCCGTCGACGCTCGTCGCGTTGACGATCCGCACGGCCCGCAGACGGACCGCGAGGAGTGCCGCGACCCCATCGGTGGTGTGCCCCGGCTCCGTTCCCCCCATGATGACGGGGGAGCCCTGGCGGATCTCTTGCACCGCCGCGGCGACCGTGGTCGGAGGATGGGCGGGCGTCGGAAGCCCGATCCGCCCCGCCAACAGGCGAGCATGCAGTCGGGTCACGTCGATCCCGATCTCGTCCAATTCGACCTCCGTCAGCCCGAGCTTTCGGCCGATCTCGATGTAGGCGCGCGCGGTCGAGCCGCCGCCGGTCGTGACCCCGATCGGTCGGCGTTGTCCGAGGCGGCGGAGCAACATCGCGAGCCGGTCGAGATACCGCGCATCGTCCTCGCCGGTCCAGATGACCGAGCCCCCGATCGATATGACGACCGGCGCGGAGGATGCGGAGCCCATCGACCCTCCGAGCCGACCCGGCACTTTACCGTTGTCGGCGGTAGGAGAGATTCAAGAGCGCGGACCCATTGCCATCCGCGTATGGGGGACCCCCTCGAATCGGCGAAGGCGGCGGCCGCGCGCTACGCGATCGGGCATCTCGCCCCCGGAGCGGTGGCGCTGGGGACCGGCTCGACCGCCTCCTGGGCGGTGAGGGCGATTGCCGAGCGCTTCCCGAAGGGGCGGGGCTTCGAGTTCGTCTGCTCCTCCCGGGCGACCGAAGAGCTCGCCCGATCGCTGGAGTTGCCCGTCCGATCGCTTCGGGAGGACGACCGCTTCACCACGATGATCGATGGGGCCGACGAGGTCAGTGACGCGCTCGACCTGACGAAGGGAGGAGGAGGGGCCCTACTTCGCGAGAAGCTCCTCGCCGAACTCTCCGAGGAACTGATCATCGTGGTCGACCCGACCAAGCTGGTACGGAGGCTGGGCGAGAAGGCCGCCATCCCGGTGGAGGTGGTGCCGTTCGCCCGCCCCGTGCTGGCCGAGCGGTTCCGCACCCAAGGGTACAACGTGCAGCTGCGCACGACGAGCGACGGCCGCCCGTTCGTCACCGACAACGGCAACGAGCTCCTCAAGCTGCGCCCACCTCACCCTCTGGAGGATCCCCGTGCGACGGCACGGGACCTGCGCGCGCCGGTCGGTGTGGTCGAGACCGGATTGTTCCCTGCGATGGCCCACCGGGTCGTGATCGGCCAGCCGGACGGTCGGGTGGAGGAGCGGATCGCTCCCGCCTCGGTACGTCGCCGTTAAAGAGGCCGGCGCGTCGTGGAGAGGCGAATCGCCGGAGGGCGAGGTGCGGTCATGCAGGGCAAGTTTGTTCGGACCCGGATCGACGACGGTGTCGGCTACATCGAGATCGCGAAGCCAAAGGCGAACACCTACGATCTCGAGATGATGCACGAGGTCGACTCGGCGCTCGAGGAGTTCCGGTTCGACGAAAGCGCGAAGGTCATCGTGCTGACCAGCGCACTGCCCGGCTTCTTCAGCGCGGGGGCGGACATCGAGATGCTCAAGAAGAGCCACCCGGACTTCAAGGCGATGTTCTGCCTCTTCTGTCAGGAGACCCTCAACAAGTTCGCGCAGACCCCCAAGGTGGTGATCGCCGCGCTCCCCGGCCACACGGTCGGAGGCGGTCTCGAGATCGCGCTCGCCTGCGATCTGCGTATCATGGCGAAGGACTCCGGGAAGATCGGCCTGCCCGAAGTCAACTTGGGCGTGCTCCCCGGTACCGGAGGCACCCAACGATTGCCTCGCCTCATTGGGACGTCGCGCGCCCTCGACCTGATGATCACCGGCCGGCTGCTCACTCCGGACGAAGCGCTGACGATCGGGCTCGTGAACTACGTCTACCCGAGAGAGTCGTTCGCCCGGGACGTCCAGGCGTTCGCGAGCGCGCTCGCCCACGGTCCATCGCGTGCGATCGGTCTGATCAAACGCTCGGTCCAGGAAGGGGTCGAGATGCCCCTGAGCGCCGGGCTCGCCCTGGAGCGCGAGCTCCAGAACCGCCT
>JBEKEW010000002.1:0-27316 GCA_050013635.1 Thermoplasmata archaeon
CGTTTTCGACCCCCGAGGACCGGTTCTCTCGGTGCGTGTTTTGCGGCAAGGATCTCGTCGTTCTCCCCGGCGACCGGCGCGGCAGTTCCTGCTTCGATTGCCTCCCGCTCCTCGGTCCGGAGCCGGCCCCCTGCCCTGAGTGCGACTACGAGATCCCCGGTAGCCGCCGGGCGCTCGGGTGTCCGTCGTGCGGGTGGTTCCCGGCCGAGCTCGTCGTCGAGCCGCTCCCCCGCTAGCTTTATCGGGGAACTCCCGTCCCTCGCCTCGGGGCGTGCCGAGGTGGCTCAGTCCGGTACGGCGCGAGTCTGGAAAGCTCGTGGCGGAATACGCCTCGGGAGTTCAAACACCGGGGGCGGTCGACCCGTCCCGGGGGGAAATCTCCCCCTCGGCGCTTCCCCCGCCGGCCGTTCCCGGGCCGGTTCCCGATGACCGTGCATCCCCGCTCGGTGACCCCGTCGCTCCTCCACGTGGACTCGATCCTCGGCCACTTGGTGGGACGGGCCGCCCTCGCCGAGGTCTGCCGGTTCCTTCGGATGGAGTTCCGCCACTACCGATGGGTCGGGGTCTACCGGCTGGACGGCCGCACGCTCGTGCTGGAAGGGTGGGACGGCGAGAGGGCGACCGAGCACACCCGGATCCCCATCGACCGCGGGGTCTGCGGGCGGGCCGCGCGCGAGGACCGCACGGTGATCGTCGCGGACGTTCGGCAGGCTCCGGAGTACCTATCGTGCTTCTTGGAGACGCGTTCGGAGATCGTCGTCCCCATCCGAGACGGGAAGGTGGTGGTCGGGGAGATCGACATCGACGGGACCGAGGTGGGGGCGTACGACGAGAGCGACGGCCGCTTCTTGGAAGCGGTCGCCCCGAAGCTCATCGGCGCGCTGAAGGCCGCGACGCGGGAGCCCGCGCCGCCCGCCTGAGCCGCCGCTCGATCGTCGCGAGCGCCTCCGCGAGCGCCGCCGAACGGTCGAAGGGCCGGAACACGCCGGGATGGATCGCGACGCGCCGTCCACGGATCTCCGCGGTGATCCGGTCGAGCGCCCGCGTGAGCTCGTCGACGATCGGAAGGTCGGCCATCCGGCTGGTCCGGGAGAGCGGGTTGAGATCGATCGAGATCACGCGCTTGCCCAGCGCGCGGAGCGCCTCGGTACGGTCGCCATCCTCGAGCGGGATGAGACATACGTCCGCGGCGGCGATCCCGTTCCGGTCCACGAACGCGCGATCCGAGGGCAGGTTCGGGATCCGCGCTGTGGGATGGACCCCGAGGACGGTCCGAATGCCGGCCGCACGCAGCCGTGCTGCGACCCGGGCCGCGCGCCGAGGCGTCCGGTGGAACAGGTTCACTTCCACCGAGAGGCGGGGGTGGGCCCGGACGAGGCGCGCGAGCGGCCGCGCCGCCAGCGCCGCTACGTTGCCGTTGACGCTGACGACCGGGTGGCGGGCCGCGAGCAGCCACGCGGCCGCCGCCCGTTCGGCGCGGCGGGCGCCGGCATAGCTGCGCTCCCCGAGGAGGTAGTCGAACGCCTCGCCGCGGCCGTGCGCGATCAAACCTTCCGGGACGACGACGCCCTGTCGATGCGCCCGGGCCAAGTGGGCGCGCACGGCGAGGCTCGCGTACCGGGGATGGCGGGGGGAGATCCGCATCGCCAGCGTCCGCGCTAGTGCTCGAACCCCGGACCGAGGAGCTCGCGGGCGATCACGAGGCGGCGGATCTCGCTCGTCCCCGCGCCGATCTCGAGGAGCTTGGCATCGCGCGCGAATCGTTCGAGCGGCACATCCCGCATGTAACCGTACCCGCCCCAGATCTGGATCGCTTCCAGGGAGGCCCGCGTCGCGGCCTCGCTCGCGAACGTCAGCGCGCCCGCGCTCGCTCGGGCCGAGCGGGTGTCGTGCGTGACCGCCTCCAACGCGGCGTACAGGAGCTGACGCGACGCCTCCAGATCCATCCACATGTTGGCGAGCTTCGCCGCGATCAGCTCGAAGTGACCTATCTTTTGCCCGAACTGCTCGCGTTGGCGGGCGTACTCGAGCGAGCGCTCGAGGCACTCGGCCGAGATCCCCACCGAGATCGCGGCGAGAACGGCGCGTTCGACGTTGAGGCCCCCCATCATGATCCGGACCCCCTCGTTCTCGCGGCCGATGAGGTTCTCGGCGGGGACCTCGCAGTCCTGGAACGCGAGCTCGCCGGTCGGGGAGCCCCGCATCCCCATCTTGTCGAGCTTCCGAGCGACCAGGAACCCCGGCGCGGAGCGGGAGACGATGAAGGCGCTGATCCCATGGGCTCCCTTCTCGGGGGCGGTCTTCGCGTAGACCAGCAGCGTGTCGGCGACCGGACCGTTCGTGATGAACTGCTTGGAGCCGTTCAGCACGTAATGGTCGCCCTTTCGGACGGCCGTGGTCCGCAGGGCGACCGCATCCGACCCGGCACCGGGCTCGGTCAGAGCGAGCGCTCCGACGTGCTCCCCGCGGGCGAGGGGAGGGAGGAACGCGCTCCGCTGGGCATCGGAACCGTTGCGGGAGAGATTGTCGCACGTGAGGTTGGAGTGGGCACCGGCGCTCAGGGCGAACGCCGGGCTCACCCGGGCGATCTCCTCGAGGATCAACGCTTGGCAGAGGTAGGAGAGCCCGAGGCCTTCGTACTCCGTGGGGACCGTCACGCCGAGGAACCCCGCGTCGCCGAGACGGCGGAAGACGTCGCGCGGGAAGTAATCCTCACGGTCCATCCGGTCCGCGATCGGGGCGATCTCCTTGCGGGCGAAGACGCGGGCGGCTTCGCGGAGCGCCCGCTCCTCGTCGGAGAGGTTGAAGTCCATGCCGGGTGCACGCTCCGGCAGGCATAACGGTTGACGGGGCCCCGGACCCGTTCAGGCGGTCCGTCGCTGGAGCCCGAGGTGGAGCAGCCACTCCGGTCGGGGTTGGGGGTGGTCGGAGCGGTAGTGGGCCCCGCGGCTCTCGGTTCGGGCGAGAGCGGCCCGGGCGATGAGATAGGCGGTCAGCGTCGCATGGGCGAGGTGGTTCGGAAACGGCTCGGTCCGCAGCTCGGCCGCGGTGCCGATCCGCCCGAACTCGGCCACCGCACTCTCGAGGCCGACCGAGTCGCGGATGATGCCGACCCGCTCCCAGAGGAGCTCCTGCACCTCTTCGAAGCTCGCTCCTTCCGGTGCGCCGGGCGCCTTCACGGGCCAATCGATCGCGAGGGTCCGCCGCGTTCGGATGGGACTTCCGGCCCGCGGCTTCGCCAGCGTCCGCGCGACCCGTTCGCCGAAGACGAGCCCCTCGATCAGCGAGTTGCTGCCGAGGCGGTTCGCCCCATGGACCCCGGTCGAGGCGACCTCCCCGCACGCGTACAGCGAGGGCAGGCTCGTCCTCCCGTCGAGGTCGGTCCGGACTCCCCCGATCATGTAGTGCGCCACGGGAGTAACGGGGATCCGGTCCCGTGCCGGATCGATCCCGTAGGTCGCGAGGAACCGGCAGATCGACGGGAACCGCGCGAACAGGCGGTCCCGAGGGATCCCGGTCGCATCGAGGTAGACGCAGGGACGTCCCGATCGCTGGATCTCCCGGTCGATCGCCCGGCTGACGACGTCGCGGGGAGCGAGCTCGGCGTCGCGGTGTTCCGAGAGAAGGAACCGCTCCCCGTCGGCGTTCACGAGCAACGCCCCCTCCCCGCGCAACGCTTCGGAGATCAGGAACCGTGGAGCGCCCCGGCGGTAGAATGCGGTGGGGTGGAACTGGATGAACTCCATGTCGGTGATGAGCGCGCCGGCGCGGAACGCGATCGCGACGCCTTCCCCCGTCGCGATCGACGGGTTCGAACTCTGTTTGTACAGGCTCCCGGCGCCCCCGGTCGCGAGGACAACGGGACGAGGATCGAGCCGCTCGACGCCGCGACCGTCCGGGTCGGAGAGGGTCGCGATGACCCGTCGACCCGCGGCCGGACGCAGCTCGCGCAGCACCGTGCGCTCGCGGGTGTCGATCCCAGCATCCAGTACGCAGCGCTTCAGCGTCTCCTCGATCGACAGCCCGGTCGCGTCGCCGCCCGCGTGCAAGATGCGTCGGCGGGAGTGGGCGCCCTCCTGGCCGAGCGAGATCTCCCCATCGACGGTGTCGAACGGGACCCCGAGGCGGACGAGGTCGGCGATCCGCTCGGGGGCATCGTGGGCCAGCATCTCGGCCGCCGGGCGGTCGACGAGCCCCGCCCCCGCCCGTAGGGTATCGGCGAGGTGGAGGTCGATGGAGTCGTCGGGTCCGATCGCCGCGGCGATGCCCCCCTGGGCGTAGCGCGTGTTCGACTCCTCCAGACGGGCCTTCGTGACCAGCGTCGGCTTGAGACCGAGCTCCTGGCAGCGATGGGCCACGTAGAGACCCGCGATCCCGCTGCCGACGATGAGCGGACGCCGAGCGAGATCCACCATGCTCTCCCAACCGAAACGGGGGTCTTAGCGGCTTCCTCGGGCGGACCACCCCTACCCTTCTCATAGGGGCGGGATGTGGGTACGGCGTGACCGCCGAGGTCGACCCACCGGGCGCTCCGGCCGAGGAGTGGAGCTCGGCGGTCCGTGTCGAGGAGGACGCGGCCCTCGAACGCGAGCTCGCCGTACGTCTTCGGACGGCGAGCGGCGCCCGGGCGATCAGCGTCACCGATCTCACGAACCTTCGGGTCGCGTTCTGGAGACGGCGGGTCCCGCTCGCGAAACCGCCGGAGGTCCAGGCGCGACTGGACGCCGGAGCCCGATGGCACCTCTGGCTCGGGGCGCAGCTCGGACCGCGTACGGCCCTCGAAGTGCGGGTGCGCCGCGAGGGGATCATCGGTCAGATCGACGCGCTCACGGACGTTCCGATCGAGCTGAAGACGACCGGCGGGCCCGTGAACGTGGGGGACCTGCCCCGCTCCCGTCCCGACTACGTGGAACAGCTGGGGATGTACTGCGGGCTCCTCGGACATGCGGTCGGCCGGCTCTCCGTGCTGGTCACGCGCGGCGACGAGCTGCTCGACGCCCATGTCGTCGACATCGCCTTTCGCGACCCTGCGGCGCTGTGGGCGGAGACGCTGCGACGCGCGGGCTTGCTAGGGGAGGCGTGGGAGAACGGGCGCCCGGACGGGCTGCCACGGTGCACCTGGTTCGACCGGGGATGCGAGTTCCAGCGCGAGGGGGTCTGCGGGTGCACGGGGAGCGAAGGTGGGGGGCCCTCCCCGATCCTCGATGGGCTGGAGGGGATCGTCGAGGACCGCGAGGCTGGAGCCAACTGGCGGGCCGCCGCCGAGATCCGAGGCGAGCGCACGCCGCCCGTGATCGAACGGTTTAGGGACCTGCTCTACCCCCGGCGCGCGTACTTCGAACGCACCCGGCCCGCGGCGCCGGGCGACGCACCCGATCGGCCGCTCGCCGGATCGGATCCCGTCCGCAACCGGGTCGCCGAGGCGCTCGAGAGCGGAACGCCGGGGGAACTCGCCCGCCGTGCTCCGCGGACCGACGAGCCCGAGGAGGCGATCCCGGTGTATCGCGGGCTCCCGTATCTGCTGCGCGCGTGGCGCACGCGGACGCTCCCGTTGGCCGAGGAGGTCCGGGTGCGCCATCCGCAGTATGCCATCGAGCTCGGGTTCCGGTGTGCCGCGCTGGGGGAGTCCGCGGCACGGCTGTTCCTCGCGGGGCAACCCGAGGGGGCGGGTCCCGTTCCGCTCCGAGCGTTCACGTACACCTTCGAGCCGATCACCCGGTTCTCCCGGCTCTGGCGCGAGCGGGCCCGCGACCTCGCTCGGAGCCTGAGCGACACGGACCCCGCGCGTCTCGCCGCATGCCCGGCGTGGATGGCCCGGGACTGTCGGTTTCAGCCGGAATGTGGCTGTCCTGCCGAGCCCGGACGGGCCCAGCGGTAGATCGAGGCGGTCGCCTTCCGCTCGAACCCGACCCCCTCGTACAGGGCGCGCGCGGGGGCGTTGGCGGCGGTCACCCAGAGCCGGACCGACTCGTACCCGAGGGCCCACAGGGCACGGAACCCCCATCGCACGAGGAAGGTACCGAAGCCCGAGCGCTGACGGGCGGGGTCGACCATCAGGTCCAGGTACGTCGCCTGGCGCGGCGACTGCTCCGACGTGATCAGCCCGGCACAGAGCGCCGTTCCCTCCTCGTTGATGATCGCGATCGATGCCTCCTCGAGGTAGCGCCCGAGGCGGTTGTCGAGCAGTTCCTGCAGGACCCGCCGGTAATCGGCTACGTTGCTCCCGAAGAGCTCGGCGTCCACGGTGGTGCGGAAGGCGCGCCAGTCGAGGTCCGCGAGCGCGTCCATGGAGACCGCGCGGACGGGGACCGTGCGGTACCCCATGGTGAGGCGGGGTTCGGTGGCGGCGTCCTCGGGGGTGATCGCGCGCACCATCGCGCACCGTTCCACGAGGTGCGCCCCTGGGCGGTCCTTCAGACGACCCCAGAGGTCCCGCTCCTCGGGTTCCGGGAGCCCCGTGAGCCCCACGTCGATGGCCCGTACGTTCGGGGACATGTGCTCGCGCAACGTGTCGACCAGGCGCTCCGCCCGGTCGACCGCCGTAGGGCCGTCCTCGACGTGCACGTGGCCGAAGGCGAGGTCGCCGCGCACCGACTGGAACCCGAGGCCGGCGGGAGCGGAGGGATAGTACCACCCCGAGATCCGCCCCGTACGGAGGTCCTCGGCGAGGTCCTCGACCCAGTTACCGGTCGGCGACTCGCCGCGGGCCCGAAGTTCGCGACGTACGAGGACCGTAAGCTCGAGCAGTTCGTCGCGGCGGGCCGAAGTGGCGGGCTGCGGCTCCTCCATGGTCGTGCCCCGCGACCGTCACGTGGCGCCGATGTCGCGGACGAGGATCTGGGCGACGTCGGGCGCGACCGAGACCTTCTCCGCGCCGTTGTGCAACGTGTCGGTCGCGTAGATGTCGTTCGTCACGGCCTTGATCCGTTCGAAGGCATCCCGCAGGAACAGCCCGTGGGTGCACGCGGCCGTGATGGCACCGACCTCGTTGCGGTGCAAGAGACGGGCGGCCTCGACGATCGTTCCCCCCGTGGAGATGACATCGTCCAGGATAGCGACGTGCTTCCCCGCGAGATCGGTGGGGGCGCCTTCGGGGAGTCGTAGCTCGACATGCTCGCTGTCGATCCGTTTCTTGTCCAGGGCGAACCACGGCAGTTGGAGGATCTCGGCCAGGCGACGGACCCGTCCCACCCCTCCCTTATCCGGCGAGACGAGGAGGTCCACGGGCCGCTCGCGCAGGAGGCGCGCGATGGCGGGGATCCCACTCGCGTCGTACGCGGGTTTCGTGAAATGCGCGAGGGTCTGACTGGAATGCAGGTCGACCATCACTACCGCGTCGGCGTCCAGCTCGACGTGACGCGCGAGCGCGCGGGCGCTGACGGGCTCTCCAGGAAAGAACCGGCGATCCTGCCGGGCGTACCCGAAGTATGGCACTACGAGGAGGGTCCGGCGCGCCCCGCCCTCTCGTACGGCGTCTTGGAGCAGCAGGAGCTCGAGCAGATCCTGGTCGGTCCGCGTCGACTGCACGATGATGACGTCCTCGCCGTCAAAGCGGCCGCCGACCCTCAGGTACAGCTCCCCGTCCGGGAACCGTTTCGTGAACGGGACCGCGAACGGCGCGTTCCCCAGTTCGCGCGAGATCTTCTCGGCGAGGTCGGTCGACGCGGTGCCCCCAATGACGTGCATCCTACGGTTCCCTGATGCCGAGACCAGGGCCGGGACAAAAGGATTTGGCGACGGGGCCCGCTCGGTGCCCTTAGAGCCGGTCGTCGGGCTTCTTCGGTGGGGAGGCGCCCTTGGCCCTGCGCACGGACGGCTTGGGTCGTCCTCCCCCCCTCGATTTGCGCCGCGACGCGGGCGCGTCGATGTCCTCCGCGTCCTTCTCTCCTCGGTGCAGCGAGAAGCGGCTCCAGAACCGTTTCCCTCGGTCCTCGGATTCTGCTTCCTCGTCCTCCTCCTCGGCCTCCTGCTGGGCGGCTCGCCGTGGGTCCATCGGGCGGATGAATCGGGTGGCGTAGTGGATCGCGAACGCGGCACCGACGATGACCGCGACGGTGATCCCGAGGAACTGCCAGGATTGCGCCGGGACCGCTCCTGCGTTCCCTTCGACCAGGAGCTTGAGCGAACCGACCCAGGGGATCATCCCGCGGGCGACACCGATCACCCAGCCGGGCTCGACGATCTGGCTGATCGCCGCCGTCCCCTGGTCCACCTCTCCCTGGCACGGCGAGGTCGTGCAGTCAAGGTTGTTGTCCCCCATCGTGAGGAAGCCGGAGTGGGACCCCGAGGTCACCGAACCGAGCGTGACGTGGACGATCGCGGACTGCCATCCGACCCGGTACAGGGCGAGCCCGGTGCCGTTCGGAAGGTCGTTCCATCCGCACCCTGCGATCGTTCCGCCCGGCACGGTGGTGGAGTACGTCGCGTTCGGGGCGGACCCGCAGGGGAGCCCCTGCAACTCCGGGATCGAGAACGTCGAGGTCGTGGCGTTCCAGTCGAGGTCGACGATGGGGCGATGGATCACCGGAGTGCCACCTTGTCCGTTCGCAGAGTACAGGATGACGTCCCCGTACTCCCCGTACGTTGAGTGACCACTTCCCATCCCCACGATGTAGGTGACGATCTGGGGTACGGCGATCTTCTGGGCGAACACGAGATCCCCGACGTTGATCACGCCGACCTGATCGGCCGAGCCGTGCTGCATGCTGCTCGATTCGACGACGTAGACCGGCGGCCAATTCTGGGTGTAGCCGTACACGCCGACCACGAGGACAATGATGATCGCGACCGCGACCAGGGGTGCGAAGTACATCGAGTCGCGGGCCCGCCACTGCTGAGGGGGCCTGCCCCGCGTCCCGGCTCGGCGGTCCCTTTCGTCCTCCCCTGCTTCGGATGGATCCGACGACGATCCGCCCGATCTCCACCTTCGGATCGGCGAAGGTCGCGTCCGACGGACGTTCGACGGACGCGGCGACCTCGGGGATCGGGAGGCGGGCCTCGGTTCCTCCTCCTCGGTGTCGTCGATCGTGAGGTCATCCTCGCCCTCGTCGATATCGGACGGAGGGGGGGCGCGGGACATCGCTGGGGGTCCGCCGGCCGCCCCTTAACCCTTCGTTTCGAGGCGAACCGCATGCCGCCGGCGGCGGGAGGAACGCACTTAACGAGGGGTGCGGTTCGCCAGCGCCCACGCGACGGAGACCGAGGCCGTGACCATCATCGACATCTCGATGCCCCTTTCCCCCGGCATGGCCGCCTTCCCCGGGGACCCGACGCTCGCGGAGCATCGGGTCCGGTCGATCGACGGAGGAGACGGGTACAACGTCTCCGCCCTCTCCCTCGGCACCCATGCGGGAACCCACGTCGATCCCCCCCTCCACTTCGTGCCGAACGGTCCGGGGACCGACCGGCTCGACCTCACGGCCTTCAACGGGCCGTGCGAGGTCGTTCGCGTCCCGGACTCCGACGGCGAGATCGGGATCGACGCCCTCGCTCGGATCCCGGCCGGGACCACCCGTGTACTGTTCCGAACGCGCAACTCGACCCGGTGGGCGCAGGCGCCCTCGTTCTTCCCCGATTACGTGGCATTGTCGGTGGGGGCGGCGCACGGATTGCTCGAGATGGGGGTGCGCCTGGTCGGCATCGATGCGCTCTCCATCGAGTCGGACCCCACGGGCACCTTCCCCGTCCACCACGCGCTGCTCGAGCACGGCGCTCTCATCCTCGAAGGGCTCTGCCTCGCGGAGGCGGCCCCCGGAGCGTACGAGCTGTGCTGCCTTCCGCTCAAACTGGTGGGCGGCGACGGGGGCCCCGCCCGCGCGGTGTTGATTCCCCGATAGGGGCGCGGTCGCGAGCGTTCACTTCCGATCTTCGGGAGGCAGGAGATCGGGGATCCCGTCCTCGATCGGATACTCCACATGGCACTTCGGGCACGCGAGCGTGCCGTCGAGGATCTCGGCGCCTTCGGTGCGGCGGGATGTCAACGTGAGCTCCCCTCGACAGACCGGGCAGCAGAGGATCTGCATCAAATCCGGCTTCACTTCCCGGGTCCCTCCACGATCCCGTACCCGATCAGTCGCCAGGCGTTGATGCGACGCGAGATCGCCACCCGGCTCTGGGGGAAGACGGTGACGGCCCTCCCCAGGCTCAGCTCCACCTCGTCACCGCGGGCGCTGGTCACTTTTCCCGGAGCGATCGTCGTTCCCACGGTCACCGCGAGCGTCTCGTTCGTGCGGATCTTCTCCACCTTGGTCTCCCGCTCCGCGCCGAGGACCCGATCGAGCAGCGTGGCCTTGAGTCGGATCTTCTGGCTCACGGGCGGCAAGGTGCCGGCCGTGCCGACCAGCCGGCCCGTCAGCCCGTCCCCCTTGGTGAGCGACGGGTCGAGGGTCGTCCCGATGGCGGCGAGGCCGCCCGGCTGCAGCTGATCCCACTCCTGCCCGCCCGAGATGAGCGACGTGATCTTCGTATGGAGCGACTCGCTCGTGACGCCGGGCGTCGTCGAGAACCCCGGACGGATCTCGATCTCCTCTCCGAGCTTCAGATGGCCCTGCACGAGCGACCCGCCGAGGATCCCTCCGCGGAGGTCCTTCGGGAGTGTCCCCGGCCGGTTGACGTCGAACGACCGCGCGACGTACATCAGCGGCGGCTTCGCTAGGTCCCGCGGCGGGGTCGGGATCGACTCCTCGATCGTAGCGATCAGAGCGTCGATATTGACCCGGTGGTTCGCGCTGATCGGAACGACCGGGGCGGATGCGATCGGCGTCCCCTGAAGGAACTGACGGATCTGCTGGTAGTTCTCGAGGGTCTTCTCCGGAGGCAACAGGTCGATCTTGTTCTGGACGACGACGACCTTGTGCACGCCGATGATATCGAGCGCATAGAGGTGCTCGCGGGTCTGGGGCTGCGGGCACGGTTCGTTGGCGGCGATGAGGAGCAGTGCCCCGTCCATGAGGGCGGCGCCGGAGAGCATCGTCGCCATCAGCGTCTCATGGCCCGGGGCATCCACGAACGAGACCGCGCGCAGGAACTTCGACTCCCCGCCGCACGTGGGGCAGACGGGGGTCACCGAGAACCCCGAGGGGGGGGAGCAGCTCGGGCATCGGTAGAAGGCCGCGTCGGCGTAGCCGAGTTTGATCGAGATCCCGCGCTTGAGTTCCTCGGAATGCCGGTCGGTCCATTCGCCGGTGAACGTCTGGGTGAGCGTCGTCTTGCCGTGGTCTACGTGACCGACCAGGCCGATGTTGACCTCGGGTTGTCGAGGGACCTTCATGACGTCGGGGCCGCCACCGGAACGAACAGTTCCGAGAGCGGCTTCGGCCCCTTCTGCTCGATCACGAGATTGACCTGTACGGTCTCCTCGCTGATCGTGTTCCCGCGGAAGGTGCGCCGCCGGCGCATGCCATGCCGCGGCGCTGCGAAGCCGAATCCGTCCCCGACATAGAGCCGGAGTTGGCGACCGCCCGGGACGTCGGGGCGCAGGGCGAAGCCGCTGCGGTCCGTCCCCCCGGTGAGCCGGAAGGCGTATCCGGGAGCGCCGACGAGCTCCCCTCCGACGGTCTCCCCGATGCGCTTGCCGAGGAAACCGGCGGACTGGGGGTCGGCGACCGTACGGGCGTACGACGTACTCCCTTCGGAAACCACTACCTTGTACTCGACCATGAACGACCGCGAAGTGCGCGCGCCAACTGGAGGCGCTTTAAATAGCTTGCCGCCGGCAGATCCTCTATCCGAACGGGGTGCTCGCGCAGGAGACCGTCTGCGTCGTTCCGGGGCCGACCACGAGCCCACTGGCCGCATCCTCGGTCACGCTGAACTCCATCCCGGTCGAGCTGTTTCCCGGCACCGGGGAACAGGTGGAGTAGACGACCTGCCAGATCGCCAGGGAGAAGACGCCGCCCGTGGCAACGATCTCGTAACTCCGCTCGGCGGCCGTGTGGTTCGCGAGGAACGCACTTCCCCCGGCGCGGTCCGCCGAGGCGGCGGCCGTGGTCGAGTCGACGACGTTGCCGGGGATGGCGGAGACGCCCGTCAGTCCCGAGGAGCAGGTTTCTCCCGAGAGCGTGAACAACGCCGTTGCGGTGGAGTTGATCACCAGCGTAACCATGGCCGCGGTATCGGTCGAGTTGACCGAGATGAACGCCCAGACCCCCGCGCTCCCGGAGACCGCGCTGGCCGGCGTTTGCGGGAAGGTCACGGCGGTGGGCGGGGTCCCGACCCATCCAAACGTACACCCCGTAAGCGAGGCGACGGCGCTCGAGATGCTGGCAGCCGGTCCCGTGAAGGACGAGGTCAGAGCGAGGCCCGCTCCCGCGACCGTGGTCCACGGTCCTCCCGGGGCCCCGCGAGCCGCCGAGTTGGCCGCACCGAGCGCGGCGGCGTACGCCGGCGTCGCCGACAACGCGGCGGCCGGTGGTCCCGAGAAGGCCCCCAGCCAGAACAGAGTCGCGACGATCAGGAGAACGACGACCACGACCGCGCCGACGGCGACGCCCCTGCGACGGCGCGCGACGCCGGGCGGCTCCGCCGGGTGGTCCAGCGTGCTCGGATCCGGTACGCTGGGGGGACCGGAGGGCTCCACGGGCGGCACTCCGAACACACGCCCCTCGACGGTGGAAGGGTCCGTCCCGATAAAAGCGGGACGCCGAGCGTGAGGTGCCGGCGCGTCTCTGTGCTTAATAGCCGGACCCTCGATCGCGGGCGGCGCAGGAGGTGGGCCCGGGATGAGTGATGTATCCAGCGCGCTCGTCGACCTCCAACTGTTCGCCCTTGTGGGCGGCCTCGCTCTCGCTGCCGGGTGGGACGCGCGTGCGCGGGAGGTCCCCGACCGGCTCTGGCAGGTCGTCGCCGGGGTCGGGGCGCTCCTCGGAGCGCTTCTCCTGGCGGGTCAAGGGCCGGGCGTGGTGCTCCTGTGGCTCTTCGTGGCGGGATTCGCGCTGCAGCATCTATTCTCCTGGGAGGAGCACTGGGAAGCGGCCTCCCCGCGCCTCCTCGGTCTCGTCGATGCCGTTCTTTACGTCGGAACGGGAGCGGTCCTGCTCGCGGCGGCGTGGGAGTACGGGGTCGGAGGGGGCGGTGTCCCGCTCTCGATCGTGGCCGTCTATGTCACCGTCCTGACGGCCCGGGGCCTCTTCGAGGCGCGGATCTTGTACGGGGGAGCGGACGCCAAGGCGGTGATCGTGGTCGCGGTGGTACTCCCCTTGTGGGCGACGCCGCTCCTCGTAGGGAGTCCGACCCTGACCCCCATCCTCGAGGTGATACCGTTCGCGCTCACGGTCCTCGTCAATGCCGCGGTGCTGACGCTCCTCGTGCCGATCGCGCTCGCGATCCGGAATGCCCGCCGTGGGGAGCTCTCCTTCCCGAAGGGGTTCCTCGGGATGTCCATCCCTACCGACGAGCTCCCCGCTCGGTACGTCTGGGCGCATGACCCGTCCCTGGACCAGGACCACCCGCCCGACGACGTCGCCACCTCCGCCGAAGACCGGCAGCTGCGCGTTCGGCAGGCGGCGGAACTGCGGGCCCGCGGCGTCGAGCGGGTCTGGGTGAGCCCTCAGGTACCGATGGTCCTCTTCCTCGCGCTCGGAGCCGGACTCGGCCTCCTCGTCGGCAACCTGGTACTCGATCTGGTGGCGATCCTCTGACGGGAAGCCGGTTCCCGTGGCGGCAAGCTCTTTTTACGGCCGAGTCCTCCCACGAGGGGGGAAAAGCAGATGGTCCGTCACGTGAAGGATCCTCCGATCCGGGTCTTGATCGCGAAGCCCGGGTTGGACGGGCACGATCGGGGAGCGAAGATCGTGGCCCGGGCGTTGCGGGACGCGGGCATGGAAGTGATCTACGCCGGGCTGCGCCAGACCCCCGAAGCGATCGTCCAGGCAGCGATCGAGGAGGACGTCGACCTGATCGGGGTCTCGATCCTGTCGGGGGCGCACATGGCGCTGATCCCCCGGATCGTCCAGCTGCTCCGCAAGGAGAAGGCCGGGGACATCCCCGTCTTCGCCGGTGGGATCATTCCCGATGAGGACGCGCGGCGCCTGAAGAGGCTCGGGGTCCCGGCGATCTTCGGACCCGGCGCGTCCCTCGAAGAGATCGTGAAGACGGCCCGGGCGCTCGCCGGCCGTTCTTCATGAAGCGCCCGGCACGCCTGTCGAAGGCGGCCCGAGAGATCCGTGGCGGGGACCGGCGCGCCCTCGCCCGCCTCATCACGGCCATCGAGAACGGGGACCGGAGCGCGGAACCGACCCTGCGGGCGTTGTACCCGTTCACCGGCCGGGCCCGCGTCGTCGGGATCACCGGCCCGCTCGGCGTCGGGAAGTCCTCCGTGATCAACGCGCTCATCGCGCACCTGCGGGGCCTCGGCCGCACGGTCGCCGTCCTCGCGATCGACCCCTCGAGCCCGTTCTCGGGCGGCTCCGTCCTCGGGGACCGGATCCGGCTCGAACGCGCACCCGAGGACACCGGGGTCTTCATCCGATCGATGGCGAGCCGGGGGCACTCCGGTGGGGTGGCCATCGCCAGCCGCGCGACCGTCCGCGTGCTCGAGGCGGCGGGGTTCGACGTCGTCCTGGTCGAGACCGTCGGGAGCGGACAGGTCGACGTGGAGATCCGCGATGTCGCGACCACCAGCGTCGTCGTTCTCGTGCCCCATCTAGGAGACGAGGTGCAGACGATGAAGGCCGGGCTCTTCGAGATCGCGGACGTCTTCTGCCTGAACAAGGCCGACCTGCCCGGGGCGGAGCCCGCCGAGAAGGACCTCAAGGACCTCGCCGCGATCGCTCGACCGCGGGACGGGTGGACGAGCCGCATCGTCGCTACGTCGACCTCGCCGCCGAGCGGGATCGACCGGCTCTGGGATGCGATCTCCGCCCACGAGGCGTTCCTCGACGCAAGCGGTCGACGGAGCGAAGAGGAGCGGCGCCGGCTGGCCCAGGAGATCGCCGGCCGCGTGCGCGACCGTGTGGGGGACGAGATCCTCGAGGATCCCTACCTGGGCGGACTCGTCGATCGCGTGCTCGAGCGGGACATCGATCCCGAGACGGCGGCCCGGGAGCTGTACGAGACGCGGTTCCGCTCCCGATAGAGATGGCCGACGCGCTCGTGGTGGCCGAGATCCTCACGGGGATCGGCATCGCGTTCGTCGTGTACTTCTTCTTCGGTTCGTTCCTGTTCGGAGCGGGCTACGAGCCGACCGGCCGCGCCCGGGTCGACGCCCTCCTCGAGATGGCCGAGGTGGGCCCCACCGACACGCTCTACGAGCTCGGGGCCGGCACCGGGGCGATCGCGCTCCGGGCCGCCGAGACCCGCGGGGCTCGGGTCGTGGCGGTCGAGATCGATCCGGTGCGGGTCGCGGTGCTCGCGCTCCGACGCGCCTTGAGCCCGGCCCGAAGCCGGATCACGGTGCGACGCCAAGACCTGTTCCGCACCGATCTCACGAGCGCGACGGTCGTCTCCACCTTCCTGTGGCCTTCCGCGATGACCCGCCTCGGCCCTCGGCTCCAACGCGAACTCGCCCCCGGCAGCCGGATCGTCAGCTACTACCATCCGCTGACGGGCTGGACGCCCGAGGCGATCGATCGGGCGCGCCGGATCTATCTGTACCGCGTCCCCTCGCGTCCTCGGGACGGCTCGCAGCTCAAAGCGGATGGTACATGAACCAGAACGCGGCGCCGACCGCGAAGATAGCGGCGACGATCAGGCCCGAGGCGATCCAACCGACGTTCGGGTGATAGGTGTCGTCGCTCCCCGGTTCGGTCGCCCCGCTCATCGCTCCCCTCTAGCTTCCCGGGATCCACGTGCCGATGTAGCCGTTGATCCCGAGATAGATGATCGCGACCGCCGTGATGATCCCGACCGCGAACGTACCGTAGATGAACGCCCGAGACACCCGGTGGGGCTCGCTGAGCTCGGCCATGCAGGGACCAGCACGAGGGGGGTTTTTCCCGCTTCGGTTCGTTCCGCCGGCCTCCGGCGGGCCCCGGGGAGGGCGGTCTATCTCGGAAGCTCCTTCTCGAGCCCGAGCGCCCGTGCGACGCCGAGGCCGTACTCCGGATCGGCCCGGGTGAAGTGAGCGATCTGCCGCAACCGGATCTCCTTCGGGACGGTCGCCATCGACCGAGCGATGTTCCCGATGAGGCGTTCGCGCTCGTCCGGCTTCATGAGCCGGAACAGATTGCCGGCCTGGGAGTAGTCCTCGTTGCCGACGTGATGGTCGTACCGGTCCGCATCGCCCGAGATGCGCAGGGGAGGCTCCTTGAGCGCCGGGTCGCCGACCGGCCCACCGAAGCTGTTCGGCTCGTAGTTGACGGAGCCGCCACCGTTCTCATCGAAGCGGGTCTGTCCGTCCCGGTGAT
Organism: Thermoplasmata archaeon; assembly: GCA_050013635.1. Taxonomy (GTDB): domain Archaea; phylum Thermoplasmatota; class Thermoplasmata; order Lutacidiplasmatales; family UBA184; genus Lutacidiplasma. Next base: position 16,344 of record JBEKEW010000002.1, read on the forward strand.
AGGTGCGGACGGGAACGAGCGGCCGGTTGATCGGGAGCGCGGCGTAGTTGATCCCGATCCGGTACCGATGGGCGTCGGCGTACGACAATAGGCGCGCTTGGAGCATCTTGTCGGGAGAGGCGCCCATCCCGGGTAGGAGGTTGGACGGTTCGAATGCGGCCTGCTCCACCTCCGCGAAGAAGTTCGCCGGGTTGCGGTTGAGTTCGAGAACGCCGACCTCCTGGAGGGGGTAGTCCTTGTGCGGCCAGACCTTCGTCAGGTCGAAGGGGTGGATGGGGTACGTCTCCGCCTCCTTCTCGGGCATGATCTGGATCTGCGCCTTCCACTTCGGGTACTCCTTGCGCTCGATCGCGTCGTAGAGGTCGGCGCGGTGGAAATCCGGGGCGGAACCGGCGAGCTCGGCCCCCTGGGCATCCGTCAGGTTGCGAGCTCCCTGCATCGTCTTGAAATGCCACTTGACCCAGAACCGCTCGCCCTTCGCGTTCCAGAGGCTGAACGTATGGGACGAGTAGCCGTTCATGTTCCGCCACGAGGCCGGGATCCCGCGGTCGCCCATCAGGATCGTCACCTGGTGCAGGGACTCCGGGGAGAGCGACCAGAAATCCCATTGCATGGTCGCGTCGCGGCGCCCGGTCGCCGGGTCGCGCTTCTGGCTGTGGATGAAATCCTGGAACTTGAGCGGGTCCCGAACGAAGAAGACCGGGGTATTGTTCCCCACGAGGTCCCAGTTCCCTTCCTCGGTGTAGAACTTCATGGCGAACCCGCGCGGGTCGCGCGCCGTGTCCGCCGACCCCTGCTCCCCTGCGACGGTGCTGAAGCGGACGAACGCCGGACAGGAGTTGCCGGCCTTCTGGAACAACTTGGCAATGGTGTACGGGGCCAGCGATCGGGTCACCGTGAACGTACCGTGGGCTCCGCCTCCCTTCGCGTGGACGACCCGCTCCGGGACGCGCTCCCGGTTGAAGTGGGCCATCCGCTCGAACAGCTCGTGGTCGCCCATCAGGACCGGGCCGCGCGGTCCGGCCGTCAGACTGTTCTCGTTGTCCGCCACAGGGATCCCCGCCGCGGTCGTCATCGTCTTGCGTTTCTCTGCCATCGTGGACCTCGTGCACCCTGCCCGGTACGGTTCCGTCAACGAGGGACGCTATATCCCGCCATCGACCCTCTCGGCGCCGTCGGCGCGCGGCGCGCTTACTTCGGCTTCGCGGGGTGGGCGTGCCCCTCTTTCGCCGGCACGTCGGCCTCGGGAGCGGCCGCGTCCGGTCCCGGCGGGTGCGTGGGCGGAGCCGTCGGCTCCTTCTCGGGGGTCTCCGTCTTCGGCGTGACGTACTCCTCGACGAGCCGGATCGAGTGGGGCTGCAACTGGGTGCGGAGGCGGTCCACGACCCGCGGCTTTGCGCCGAACCACGCGACGTCGAACTTGGTCCGGTCCGGGATCGTGAGGACGATCGATTTGCCGTGGACCTCCACCTGGAACTCCTTGGAGTGTCCGTATTCGAGCTCGATCAGGGCGCGGACCTGCTCCGTGGGGCCGTCGATCCGGCCGAGGACCTTGAACTTGGCGCGGACCTTGCGGCCGGCGAACGACGGGTTGAAGTCGACCCGGACCCGGGCCTGCGTGAGGGTGACGACCCGCCCGCGTCGTCCGCGGATCGTGAGGACGGTGCCGATGTCGAGCTCGGCGTCCTCGCGTCGCATCTCGGGGAGGCGCTGCACCTCGGCCATCGAGAACAGCTCGATCAAGTTCGGATCCCGTTCCCCGAACGCCTCGGCCGGTGCGAACTCCTTCTCGAACTCCTCACCGACCTTGGCGCCTTCGAGCGCCTTCTCGATCCCCGCCGGGAAGTACTCTCCCCCCACCAGATGGGGGCGCGGGCCGAACGTCCGTCCGCTCGGGAGGGACCCGGTCGCCTTCTGGACGACCTCCTCGCGGGTCGCGTCGATCAGATCGGTGCGGCCTCCCCCTTCCGCCCAGAGCTCGTACTCGAGCTGGACGAGCTCGCCGCTCTTGACGGGGGACGGAGATTCCGACGCGTGGGGTGACATCCCCGCGCCGAGGGCGCATGCCCTTTAACGTTTGCCCGACTCCGGTGGCTCGACCGCGGTCGCGCGGGTCGCCGACCGGCGCCCGCTCCAGCCGAACCGCAGGAACCCACGAGTCGCTCCCCACAGCGTCGCCCAGCGACGGAGGATCTCGAACGCGCGGTACCGCATCCCGGGATAGGTCCGGTCCCAGCCGACGCCCTGGACCGTCAACGCGAGCGCAAGAACCGCCATTCCGACGGCTCCGAACGCGAGCAGCACGGCTCCCAGCGTTCGGGTCGGTCCCGGCACGAGGAGGATCGCTCCGAGGACGAGGAGCGCCGGGAGCACCACGTACGGGGCAAGCTTGGACCCCGATGCCTCGTAGGTGCTCCTCCGACGGCGCCACAGCGCGAACCCTCCGAACGCGTAATGGGACTGCTTTCGTAGGATGCTCCACGAGGTCAGGTCGGAGAAGTCGTGGTCGACGGCGGCCTCGGGGACGTAGACCCCTTTCCAGCCCGCCTCGAGCGCACGGACCGCCATGTCGTGGTCCTCGTTACCGGCCCCGACGAGCAGCGTGGTGTCGAGCAGCCCGTTGCGATCGAAGACGGCCATCCGCCACGCCGAGTTCCCCATCGGGAGCGCGTGCGGGTGGTTCCGGGCGACGACGTCGTAGAAGCGGCGCAGGTACCCGTCGTAGTATCGGACCCCCCGGCCTCGAGCGGATCCCGGCAGGCCGGGGGTGGGCCCACCGGTGAACCCCACCGCGGGATCGGAGAACGGAGCGAGGAGCCGGGCGAGCCAGTCCGCAGGAGCGATCTCGTCGGCGTCCAGGAAGGCGACGAACTCCGAGTCGACCCGCGCGAGGGCGGTGTTCCGGCTCGCTGCGATGGAACCGGGCGCGTCCAGCCAATGGATGTGGGTATCCGAGCGGGCGAGCTCTTCGGCGATCCGCCGGACCTCGCCGGCGGCTCCCCCTCCGTCGTCCACGACGATCGAGGCGGCCCCGCGGTGCTGGGTGCGCAGGCTCTCGATCGTGCGCCGAACGCGCGGATCGTTCAGAACGGTGACGATGACCGTCACCTCTCCGGGAGAGCGCGGGTGTCCCGCCATCGCCGGGTCCCTACCGCCCGATCCCCCGGGCGAGCGCCATCTCCGCGAGCGTGCGATCGACCGCGGCTGCGCTCGTGTGCGACGGGCGCCACCCCAGCGCCTGGATCCGATCGATCCCGAGGAGCTGCTGGGGAACATCCCCCGCCCACCCCTGCGTCCCGCCCGTGTATTCGATCCGAGCGGTCCCCCCGTGGAGCCGAACGACCTTCTCCGCGATCTCGCGCACCGAGATGCGGTCGGAGGTGCCGAGGTTGAAGATGTTCACCCGTTCGTCGGCGCGGTCGGCCGCGACCAGCATCCCCGCCACGCAATCCTCGGTCCGCAGGTAGCTCTTCGACTGTCGCCCGTCGCCGAGCACTTGGAGGTGCTTCGGATCCTTCTTCAGTTTCTCGAAGAAGTCGTGCATCACTCCATGGGTCATCCCGGGACCGATGATGTTCGCGAACCGGTAGAGGTACGATCGGAGCCCGTAGCAGTGGGCGTAGGCGCTGAACAATCCTTCCGCCGCCAGCTTCGAGGCGGCGTACAGGGACTGCGGCTCCAACGGGCCATAGCTCTCCGGGGTCGGGAAGACCGTCGGGAAGCCGTAGACCACGCTGGACGAGGAGAAGTAGGCTCGAGGGACCGAATGGCGGCGCGCGGCCTCGAGCACGTTGAACGAGGCGAGGGTCCCGTGCTCCAGGTCAATCCGGGGATCGCTCGTCCCCAGCCGGATATCCGGATTGGCGGCGAGGTGCCATACGGCTTCCGCCCCCTGGAAGAGCGAGCTCCATGCCGCCGGCTCCCGCAGGTCCGCGACCGTGAGGGAGAGCTGCGGCGTGGCGGCCGGGTCCGGCAGAGCTTCCCGCCGACCGGAGGAGAGGTTGTCGACGACCCGGACCTCGTGCCCCCGGTCGAGCAAGTCGCGGACCAGCACGTGGCCGATCGCCCCGGCACCCCCCGTCACGACCACCGGACCCTGGGAAGTCGACCGCCCCATAGCGCTCATCGGCGAGGGGGGTTGTACATATAAGAGAACAGTCGATGGAAGACCGGTCGGCATCGCCTATCGCTCCGACCGTCCCGAGGGAAGAGGATGCTCGAAGGGGCCCAGGTCCGTCTGCGTCCCGTGACCGAGCAGGACTCCGCGCGGCTGTTCCGTTGGTATCAGGACCCCGAACTCGTCGCTCCGTTCGACCGCTACGAACTCGACACCCTCGCGACGTTCGCCGATGCCCTCGCAAGCGCTCCGGAGGACCCCGATTCGCTCTACCCGCGGTACGCGGTGGAGCTACGCGCCTCCGGAACCATCGTGGGCTGTGTGGGATGGTACCGCGCGCACCCCGTCCTCGAGTACCTGGACATCTGGTATCTCCTCGGGGAGCCCGCCGAGCGCGGGAGAGGACTCGGTCGAGAGGCGGTGTACCTCCTGGTCTCGGAGCTGTTCCGGACCCAGACCGTGGACCGGATCGGCGCGACGTGCGATGTCGAGAACCTCCCATCGGCCCGGCTGCTGGAGCGGCTCGGATTCCGCCGGGAGGGAACGCTCCGCAGCGCGCTCTTCCATCACGCGCGGTGGCACGACGTCCACGTCTACGGTATCACCCGTGCGGAATGGTCGTCTCCTCCGACAGCGTGAACGCGAATCGGGTACCCCCGCCGGCGAGAGGCACCGGGGGCCGGATCTCGATCCGGCCGATCTCCGCGGTCGAGCGCACATGCGTCCCCCCGCAGGGACAGGTGTCGATCCCATCGATCTCGATCACCCGCACGGGGTCGACGAAGGGAGGGAGCGGCACCAGGCCGCTTCGCGCGGAGGGATGGAGCTCCCATTCCGACCGCGGCACATGGCGGATCCGTACCGCGCGGGGGTGTGCTACGACGTCGGCGGCGTCCCGCGCGAGCTCCGTGGGGAGATCCACCGGCAGCGCGCCCTCGATGTCGAGGGTCCCCTCGCGACCTCCGAGCTTGGCCTTCTGGGTCCGCAGGCCGGTCCGCGTGAAGATCCGCGCGCTGAGGAAGTGCTGGCCCGTATGCAGTCGCATGTGGCGGTGACGTCGTTCGAAGTCGAGGAGCCCCTCGACCCCCGTGCCGGTCGACAGGTCGGCGAGGGCCTCCGGGCTCCCGCGAACGCGGTGGAGGACCGAGGCGCCGCTCTTCGTGACGTCGACGACCTCGATCGAGCGGCCGGAAGCTGCGAGTAGCGTCCCCCGGTCCGCCGGCTGCCCTCCCCCGGCGGCGTAGAAGAACGTCCGGTCGAGGACGACCGCACCGGGGGGCCGGGCCAAGACGCGGGCACGGAAGGTTCGGACGTACGCCGCGTCCATGTCGGCGAGGTAGGCGAGTTCGGTCACGCCCCGACCCACGCGTCGCGACGCAAAAAACCCCGTCGGTGCTCCCCCGTGGGCAACCTATAAAGAGGAGGTACACGTAGTCGCGCCCCAGGGTTCTCCCATGTTCAAGGCGCGCATCCGCACCGAGGTCCTCCGCGAGCTCGTCGAGGTCGTTTCGACGCTGGTCTCGGAGGTCAAGCTCACGATCTCCAAGGACGGCCTGGAAGTCAAAGCGGTCGACCCGTCGCACGTCGCGATGCTCGTCCTCAAGCTCGACAAAGGGGCGTTCGAGGAGTTCACGGGCGAGCCGACCGAGATCGGGGTCGACATCGAGAAGATGAAGGACGTGCTCCGTCTCTCCAAGCCCAACGACATCCTCGACCTGCAGTACGATGGGGGCAAGAGCCGCCTCGTCGTCAAGGTCGGCAAGGTCACCCGGCACATGTCGGTGATCGATCCCGCGGGGATCGCCGACCCGAAAGTGCCGAACGTCAGCCCACCCGCCATCGCGGTGGTCCGGATGGAGGAGATCCGCCAGGGGATCCGAGGGAGCGAGAGCATCTCCGATCACGTGACGATCGCCGTGGACCCCGAGAAGTTCACCCTCTACTCCGAGGCCGAGACCGATCGGGTCGATCTCGACCTGGTCAAGGGAGGGCCGGGGCTCTCGAGGCTCGACGTGAAGGAGCCCGTGAAGAGCATGTACCCGCTCGATTTCTTCAGCGCGATGATGAAATCGATCACCTCCGCGGACGAGGTCACGCTCCACGTCGGGAACGAGTATCCGCTCAAGATCGAGTTCACCGTCGCCGGCGGGAAGGGCGCCGGACGGTTCCTGCTGGCGCCCCGCGTCGAGGAAGACTAACGCGACCGGAACGCGCCCCGTCGCGACGGCGTTAAGTCATCCGCAGAACTGCGAAAGTCCTATGGCTCGCACCGCCGAGAAAACCGTTGCGATCGTCGCCGCAATGCGCACGCCGATTGGGAAGTATGGGGGCGCTCTCCGCGGGCTTTCCGCGGTCCAGCTCGGCAGCGCAGCGGCCCTCTCCGCGATCGGGATGAGCGGCATCCCCGCCGCGGATATCGAGGAGGTTCTCTTCGGCCACGGCATCTTGGCCGGGGCCGGCCAGAACCCCGCGCGGCAGGTCTCGAGGGCGGCGGGGATCCCCGACACCGCGGGAGCGACCACGGTCAACATGGTCTGCGGCTCGGGCATGAAGGCGGTGCACTTCGGGTTCTCGGAGATCCGGTCCGGAGAGGCGTCCCGCGTGGTGGTCGGGGGCATGGAGAGCATGTCCCGGGCCCCGTACCTCGTCGACGGGGAAGTGCGTTGGGGCGTGAAGTTCGGGGACCGGCCGCTGGTCGACGCGATGCTGAACGATTCCCTCACCGACGCGTACGGCGAGCACGAATCGATGGGCCTGACCGGGGAGCGGATCGCGCGCAAGCTCGGCCTTTCGCGCGCCGACGCCGACGCCTTCGGGCTCCGCAGCAGCGAGCGCGCGCTGCGCGCGGTCCAGGACGGCACCTTCCGCTCGGAGATCGTGCCGATCCCGCCCGGGGTCGTGCCTCGCTCGCCGGGCCTCGACCACGACGAGGGCCCCCGGCCCGACACCTCGATGGCCGTGCTCTCCCGCCTCAAGCCAACGTTCCGTCCGGATGGGATCCTGACGGCGGGGAACTCCTCCTCGCTCGCCGACGGGGGGGCCGCGCTCGTCCTCGCGAGTGCCCCGGAGGTCGAGCGGCGCGGACTTCGTCCCCTCGCCTGGATCCACTCCACGTGCGTCGGCGGGGTCCACCCCTCGGACGTCATGGAGGCTCCGATCCCCACGGTCACCAAGCACCTCGCGGCCACCGGATTCGCTCCCGAGGAGTTCGACCGCGTCGAGCACAACGAGGCGTTCTCCTCCGCCTCGATCGCGGTGATGCGAGCGTTCGGGTTCACCGACCGCCAGTTCAACGTGCACGGAGGTGCGATCGCCCTCGGTCATCCGATCGGGATGAGCGGGACGCGGATCGTCGTGACGCTCGTCCACGAGCTGGTCCGATCGAACGGCAGGCTCGGCCTCGCCACCCTGTGCATGGGCGGCGGGAACGGCCTCAGCGTGATCGTCGATCGCCGCGGGCTCTAGGGGGTGACGGCGGGGAGCAATCCCTGCACCTCGATCCAGTTGCCGTCCGGGTCCGTCACAAACCCGATGAGATACGGGCCAAGTCGCCCCGTCTCGACCCACGGGGGGATGGCAATCCGACCCCCGAGCCGGACCAACCGCTCGATCAGCGCGCGGGGATCGTCGACCTCCACGCCGAGGTGATCGAGCCCTTCGCCCGGGACGAACGGGGTGGCGTGCACGTGGCCGGGCGGATACCAATTCAGCTCGAGTGCCTGTCGGCTCTCCGGGTCCTCGAGGCCCACGAATCGGCCTCCATGGCTCATGGAACCCCGACTCCGCTCGACCAGGCCCAATCCATCGAGATAGAACGCGAGCGAACGATCGAGGTCGGTCACACGGATGCCCACGTACCGAAGCGTCATGGCGGTCCCAGCAGGTGCAGCCCGGTCAGCCGCTCCACGCGCGCGTACGCATCCCGGACCGCCCCGCGCTCCCCCGCCGCGGCGTGAGGCTGGGCCGACCGTCCGACGTGCTCGCTCCAGCGCCGGATCCGATCGAACGCCCGGTCGATCCCCAGGTCGTTCCCGATCGATCGCTCGACCTCGCGCGCGAAGCGAGCCGCCCCGGACGCCGACACCGACCCCCCCGCGCCCGCCGCGAGGGAATGGCGGATCACACGCCGGACCTCGACGTACTCCTCGTGGGAGCGTTCGAGCGCCCGTTCGGACCAGTCGATCGGTTTCGCGTACGGATGGCCCAGGAGGTACCACCGTAACGCGGGAGCGCCGTGCTGGCGGACCGCGGGGCCGAGCGCGACGAGGTTCCCGGTCGATTTCGACATCTTGACCCCGCCGTCGCGAACGAAGCCCGTGTGCATGAACCCCCGCGCGAAGGAGGTCCCCTCGAGGGTCAGCGCGATCTCGTTCTGGGCGTAATGGTGGGGAAAGACCAAGTCCATCCCGCCTCCCTGGAAGTCGACCGGGATCCCGAGGTAATGCTGGGCCATCGCGTAGCACTCGAGGTGCCAGCCGGGGACCCCTCGGCCCCACGGACTGGGCCACGTCGGCGCGGGGGCTTCCTGCCGCTTCCAGATCATGAAGTCCCTCGGATCGGGACCCCCGTGCGGGTCCCCCCCGCGCGGCTCCGGGACCGCGTGGCGGCTCAGCTCCTCGGCCATCGCGAAATTGCGGCGGGCGTGGCCCGGCGGAGGAGAGTACCACCAGGTGTTCCCCCGGCGTTCCACGTGCCCGCGTCGCTCGAGCTGCCGGCCGATCCGGACCATCCGAGGCACCCATTCGCTCGCCCGCGGGGCGAACGTCGGGCGCAGGACGTCCAACCCATCGAGGTCGTGGAAGAACCGTCGCTCCTCGCGGCGGGCGAGCGCGATCGGGGTCATTCCGAGCTCGCGCGCGCGATGGTCGATCTTGTCCTCCACGTCCGTGATGTTCATGACGTGACGCGCGCGGACCCCGGTCTCGCGCAGGTAGCGTCGCACGATGTCGAACTCGAGGTACGTGCGGCCGTGACCGACGTGGGCCGGGGCGTACACCGTCGGTCCGCAGATGTAGACGGTCACGTAGGGCCGTCCGTGCGGGAGGAGCCGGACGGCGCGGTCGGTGCGGCTGTCGCGGTACAGGAACGACATTCGCAGGGCGAGCGGCGTGAGCGGGAAGATAGCGCTTTGGGACGGAGGCCCCCGCGGCGCCCGCTCGTTAGCTTGATGAGCGGTGCCGCACCTTCCGGCCCCGGTCGAAGTCCGCCATGGAGACGCTCTACCTACTGATCGAGACCGACGTCGGCCGTCTCCAAGAGGTCCTCGCCCGGCTGCGCTCGATCCCGCACGTGGTCGAAGTGCAGGCGGTGACGGGGCCGTTCGACCTGATCGCCAAGGTCCAGGCCGAACACATCAACGAGGCGCTGGACGTGGTCATCCAGAAGATCCGACGGATCCCCGGGATCAAAGGGACCGAGACGCTCGTGACGGTGTCGGTCGGGTGAGCCCGAGGGGCGGTCCTCGCTCCGTCCCCCCTAAATATCCTGCTCGTGCTGGCAGCTGCGAGACCATGGTGACGGCAGGTCAAGTCGCTCCGGACTTCCAAGAGAAACTGCAGGACGGCTCCTCCTTCCGGCTCTCCTCCCTCCGCGGGAAGCCGGTCGTGCTGTACTTCTACCCCGAGGCCGACACGCCCGGGTGCACGATCGAGGCCAAGGGGTTCCGCGATCATTACGCCGAGTTCCAGAAGGCGGGGGTCCAGATCGTCGGCGTCAGCACGGACGACTGCCCGAAGCAGCAGGCGTTCGCGACGAAGTACGGGCTGCCGTTCCCGCTCGTCGCCGACATCGGAAAGAAGGTGGCGATCGCCTACGGGGTCCTCAAACCGAGCGGCGTCGCCCGGCGCGTGACGTTCTTCATCGAGCCGGACGGGAAGGTCGCCGAGGTGGTCGAGGTCTCCGGGGCCGACCAGCACGTCGATCGGGCGCGCGCCCGCTACCTGTAGTTCGTCCGCGATCCCGCCGCCGGTGCCTCGTCGACCGTCGTGGGGGCCGGCTCCGGGCGGCGCCGCCCGGGAGCGAGTTGCCACACCCGATCTCCCAGGAGGTGCATCGCGGCCGGGACGAGGTAGGTCCGGACCACCATCGCGTCGAGGATCACCGCGATCGCGACCGAGAACCCGATCGCGACGAGCAGCGCGAAGCTGCCGAACAGCAGGCTCGCGAAGGCGCTCGCCAGGATGATCGCCGCGGCGGTGATGATCCCCCCGGTGCGGGCGACGCCCTGGACCGTGGCCTCCGAGGAGGACCGCCCGCGCAGGCGTTCCTCGCGCACGCGGGTCAACAGGAAGATGTTGTAGTCGATCCCGAGGCCGAGGATCAGGATGAACAGGACCGTCGGCACGAAGAAGAAGAGCGCGAGGCCGAAGATCCGTTCGAGAACGAGGTAGGTGAGGGCCCACGACCAGAGGATCGACAGCCCGATCGTCGCGACGGCCATGAGCGGGATGATCCAGGAACGGAGCACGACGAACAGGACGATGATCAGACCGATGGCGACCGCGATGATCATCCGCTCGGTGGCCTCGGCCGTCTGCGCGGCGAGATCGCTCGTGACCGGGGCGGCCCCTCCGAAGGCGACGTGGGTGACGTCAGGGTGGACGCCCTGGTAGGTCGCGAACGAGGACTCGACGGATTGGATCGTATGGATCGCGTTCTCCGATAGCCCACTTACGCTCGTCTGGAGGGAGAGCAGGACGGTTCGTCCGTCCGTCCCCACGTACGCGGAGAGGAGGGCGCGTAAGTTCTGCTGGGTGGCGATCGGGGCCGTCGAGAAGTTGGTCCATGTGGCGAGGGGAGCCCCCCACGGTCCGACCGGGGACCGCACCTGAGCGATGCCGCTCGTCGACTCCGCGAT
>JBEKEW010000003.1:0-31344 GCA_050013635.1 Thermoplasmata archaeon
TTGGTCGAAGACGATGATGAACTCCGGTGCGAAGCAAGAAGCGCAGGGACATACGGAGCCACTCGCGTCCTTCTTCTCGACCTTCATCACCGGCGCACCCTCAATGACCGCTTCGGTAGTTGCCCAATCACAGTCTTCACACATCGTTGACTCAGCCTCCCCGAGCGGAGTGATCGACCCGTCGGATGCGAAAGGTGGTCGAACCCTCCGGTAGGAACTCGATCAGCTCGCCCGGCTTCAGGTCGAGCACCTTAACGAAGTCCGACGGGAGCGGCACGACTAAGGACCCCCCGCTCTTCCGCACTCGCCGGACAAGTGCCATGCTGACCGCCGTGTCTCCCTACGGCCACACGGGCCCATCTACTTTCTCGCGCTCTGATGGTGAGGTTCCGAACCTCTTGGGACCATCCCTCCCGCGGCTTTCTGGGGGAGTTCACGTCGCCGGGTCGCTCCTTTCTCGACGCCCGGGAGGACGAAGCGCGCCGAACGGAGCATGTAGAACTTCTCGGCAACGACCTCCCGCGGCGCTCCTCCGGTCCGATAGGAGCGGCCCCTTCCCACCGCTCATATAGACCGACTCACTGGTCCCGCCCACAGCGGGGTAGGGTAGTCAGGAAAGCGGTCGGCGGTGCCGGCCGTCCTGAAATCCCGACGGGCTCATAACCCGTAGATCCATGGTTCAAATCCATGCCCCGCTACTCTCGGTAGACCCGGGGACTCCCGACTTGGGACGGAGACCTACGTAGAGCTTCCAGCGTTCCCAGTCCTTCGGGTCAAGGCCGACATGAACGGTGGCGGACCGTTCCCCGCGTTCGCCCTCCTCGAGTCCAGGCTCCCTGCGCAGAAGGGTCGCAAGTTCTACGGTACTTTCCAATCCACCCCCGACGGAGAGGAGTACAACGCCTGCGTGGCCCGGATCGAGTCCGATGGCCCTGAAGGGATGCAGCTCCCGACGGGAGTTATCCCGGGGGGACGGTACGCCCGGCGCAAGCTGCCGGATAGGGAGAGGAACCGGTCGTATCTTCCCAAGCTCTTCCAGGAGATGGCACCTACCCCGGACGTCGACCCGAGCCGCCCTTCGCCCGAAATCTACCGAAATGCCGCCGAGCCCCACCTCCTCGTGCCGGTGCGCAGCTCTCATGGGAAGGAGGAGCCGGATACCCCCACGGAAAGGACGAGCGTTCGCCAAAACCCGCGGAGCGCAATCACCATGTACGTTCCGGCTCCTGAAGGACAGCGATGACGGCGCCCGACATCCACGGTGTGACGGTTGCCACCGACGGCTCGCCGATCGCCCACGAGGCGGTCGAGTACGCGATCGACCTGTCGAAAAAGTATGGGGCGGTGCTGACGGTCCTTACGGTCGCTCCGCTGGTCCCCCTCTACGTCGCTTCCTCGGAGCCGTGGGTCCCCGCGACCGCTCCGGAGAGCGATCTCCCGTACTATCGCAAGTTCCTCAATCAAGTGGTGGACGAGGCGAAGGCGGTCGGTGTGAGCGCGACGGGGGTCTGCCTCGAAGGGGTGGTCGCCGACGAGATCCTAGCCTACGTGGAGGCGAATCCCCCCGATCTGTTGGTCATCGGATCCCGAGGATTGTCCCGAGGGAAGCGGTTGCTGCTCGGCAGTGTCTCGACCGCGCTCCTGCACGCGGTGAAGTGCCCGGTGCTCGTCGTGCACCCGCGTTCTACGACGCCTTCGTCGTGATCCGCAGGCGCGTCGGGCAGGGAAGCTTGTGCGATGCCTTGCGTAGCGCCTCCTTGGCGTCGGGAATGTGCGCCGTGGTCGTGTAGACCGAGATGAGCTCGACCCCGATCTGGGCGCGCACGGCGTGCCCGACGGCCTTGCCGAACGCGCCCCGCATGCCCGAGGAGATACGGTCCGCTCCCGCTCCCATCGCCATCTTGTGCTCCCGGAGGATCTGGTGGGGGAACCGCCGCACCTTGAGATGGTACTCGTTCGGCGCGCCCTTCTCGAGGACCCGGACGGCGCTGATGCGGGCCGCCTCGAGAGCGATGTCCCGGACCTGAGCTGCCTCTTCGGTGCCGAGGGTGAGCTCGACGGGGAACTCCTGACGGAGGTTCCCCGTGTCGAACTGGGTGACTCGGCAGACGGGAATGCCTCCCATGTACTCCTGCCGGGTGTAGACCTGACCCTCGACCTTGCGGTACATGCGGGCCGGTTTGCGCGTCATGGGCGCGGCCCAGACGGGGGTTCCGTTAAAATGGTTGCGTATGGCGGTCTCTCGGGAGTGCCGCCGGACCTAAGCGGTGCGCTCCCCGGATCGCAACCCGTACCTCCACGGCCCGCAGCTGAAGGCGGCGGAGCCGGTCGACGATTCGGTTTCGCGCCGTCGAACTGCGCGGAGCCGCCAGAAAGCTCTCCCCGAACATCGCTTGGAACGCCCAGGCGCCGTCGGTGCGCAGGAGCCGGAGCACGCGGTGGAGACGCGGGGAAGCGACGCCCATCCGATCGGTGAATCGCTCGCTCGCTCGGAGGAACCGCTCGGGGTCGGGGTGCGCGAGAAGGGCATCGACCCGCGAACCCCCCTCCCCGACCCGCCTCAGGAAGCGCGGATCCCGAAGCAGTCGGGGAGAGGGGATCGGATTCCCCACGACCCCGACGAACACCGAACGCGTCCATGGGAGCCGCTCGACGTCTCCGAACGGCGGGATGCCGGGCCGCCGACGGAACTCCAAGCCGCCTCCGAGGATGGCGGCCACGCCCCCGAGCCCCCCGCCGCCGAAGAGATCGCAGAGGTGGGCGGTCTCGATCGCCTTCGCTCTCGGGCGGCCGAGGGCGTCCGCCACGGCGAGCGCGGTGGAGGTGGCGCCCGCCGCGCTCATCCCGAAGCCTTGGCCGAGGGGGAGATCGTGATGGAGGCGCACCGTGAGCGTTCCCCGCCGGCTCCCGAGGAGGCGTTGGGCGACGTCCGTGGAGATGGGGAGGGGTGCCCGCCCCTCGGCGGTGACATGAACGCGCCGCGTGGGCCCCGCTCGCCAGGATGCGGAGGCCCAGGCGCCGAGCTCGAGCACGACGCCCGCGCCGACGGAACCGCGCGATCGCGGGTCTCGGGTGCTCGCCGCGGGGGCAAAGAACCCGGTGACGTGGCCCGGAGCGAACGCGCGTGCGGTTCGGATTCCTCTCATGTGGCGCAACCGATTCTCGATACGCACTGACGATTCCTTATAAACCGAGGCGTCATGCTAACGCCAGACGGGCCGAACGTTCGTCGCACTTTTTACGGGACATGAGCGAACCGGACTCCTCCGCACCCCCGCATGATGCGTTCGACCGAGTGAACTTCCTCGAACTGAGGAACACCCAGCTCGCCGAGGCGATCAAACGCGTCGAGAGCGAACGGCACTACATGGAGTCGGAGATCCTCCGGCTCCAGCGGGAGGTCAAGCGGATGAAGACGGAGCTGGACCGGCTCCGATACCCTCCGCTCATCGTCGGCAGCGTGCGGGACGTTCTCACCGACGGCCGCGTGATCGTCAAGTCGTCGACCGGACCGGACTTCGTTGTCAACGCAGCGGAGACGGTCGAGCACACGAAGATGACGATCGGGAGCCGGGTCGCCCTCAACAAGCAGACCCTCGCGGTCATGGGGGTCCTACCGGCCTCCCTCGACCCGATCGTGACCGCGAGCGAGATCGTCGACAAGCCCAGCGTCACCTACGAGGATATCGGAGGACTCTCCGATCAGATCCGCGAGATCCGGGAAGCGGTGGAGTACCCGCTGCTGCGCTCGGAGCTGTACAAGCGAGTGGGCGTCGATCCCCCGAAGGGCGTGCTCCTGATCGGATCCCCCGGCACGGGGAAGACGATGATCGCGAAAGCGGTCGCCCACCACACGAACGCGACGTTCGTTCGACTGGTCGGTAGCGAGCTCGTTCAGAAGTACATCGGGGAGGGGGCCCGTCTCGTGCGGGAGCTGTTCCAGATGGCCCGAGAGAAGGCCCCGACGATCATCTTCATCGACGAGGTCGACTCGATCGGGGCCAAGCGCCTCGAGGTCGCGACCAGCGGGGACCGCGAGGTCCAGCGCACCCTGATGCAGCTGCTGGCCGAGATGGACGGGTTCGAGCCGCTCTCGAACGTCAAGATCATCGCGGCGACCAACCGGCCGGACATCCTGGACGAAGCCCTCCTGCGGCCCGGCCGATTCGACCGGATCATCGAGGTGCCCATTCCCGCGGCCGGCGGGCGTGCCGAGATCTTCAAGATCCATTCGCGCCCGATGACGATGCACGAGCCGATCGATTTCGAGGTGCTCGCCGCCCGATGCGAGGGCGCCACCGGGGCCGACATCAAGGCGATTTGCACCGAGGCCGGGATGTGGGCGATCCGCGAAGAGCGGGACCAGGTGACCGCGGTCGACTTCGACCGGGCGATCGAGAAGGTCATCGGGGAAGAGGAACTCCGCAAGGAGTCCGTCACGATGTTCGCCTAAGGGCGGACCGACGATCGGATCTCCGACTCCGCCGGCGCGGGTTCTAGGGCGGTCCGTCCTGGAGCGCGACCCGGGCCGCGATCCGCGGACCGGTGGTCGTCGAGAGGTCGAGCACGTAGGGCCGCGATCCGCGGACCGGTGGTCGTCGAGAGGTCGAGCACGTATCCCGGCTGTCCGGGGCGGAAGACGACCGGCCGGTCGGCGGTGAACCGGACGCTCTGTGCATCGCGCGGCCCGACCGATACCGGGACGACCTGCAGCCCGATGGCGAGATGCATCTGGGCCCCCTCGCCCCACGCGGACCGGTGGTATCGGCACGGGAAGAGCGCGGACCCGTTCAACGAGGCGGACGCGTGCAGCGCCCCTTCCGGAGCGAGGATCTGCCCGCGCGCGAGCTCGTCGGGATCGACCCCCTTCAGCGCGACGCCGACCCGATCGCCGTTCGATGCGTGGGTGACCTCCACGTCGTGGACCTGGATCGACCGGATCTCGACGATCTTCGGGGTCGGCCACAGTCGGAGCTTGTCATGCGCATGGAGCGTCCCCGCCCGTACCACGCCCAGGGCGACCGCCCCGACCCCCTTGACCGGGAACGCGTGATCGATCGGAACCGTGACCGGGCCGTCGCCCGGGCGGGGAAGCCAGGCATCGACGAGCTGGCGGAGCGCGGGGTAGTCGAGCGGTTGCTCCGGCGCCGTCTCGAGCCGGGTCCCCTTGAGGAGGCGGGCGACCTCCTCCGCGCCCACGCTCGGGCCCAACACGATCGTCGTCGGGACGTCGTAGAGGTCGGCCACGGCGATCGTCTCGGCGATCGGACGCGAGAGTTGATCGATCACCAATAGGCAGCGGTCGGCCATCCCGAGGGCGATGAGGAGCGGAGGGAGCTTTTCGGGAAAGTTGGTCGGTTCCACGCACGTGATCGCGTGACCTTCGGTCACGAGGTTGTACAGCGTGACGTCCGATCCCGTCCCCTTCTTCCCGAACTCCTTCGCGACGTCTCGGGCCCCGATGGTCGCGATCGTGACCGCCGGCATGGAACCTCCTAACGAGATCCCCCCGACCGAGGGTGGGACGGCCGCAGGACGATCTCCGACCCCTCCGCGTCGACCGTGACATCGGTGCCCTCCCGCAGCTCGCCGGAGAGGATCCTCTCCGTGAGCGGATCGACCACCCGCCGCTGGATCGTCCGCTTGAGGGGCCGGGCTCCGAACGTGGGGTCGAAGCCGGTGTGCGCCAGGAACTTCTTCGCGTTCGCCGTAACCTTCAGGGTGATGCGACGATCCTTCAGGCGCGCTTCGACCTGGGCGATCTGAAGGCCGACGATCTCGGCGATCTCTTTCTCGGAGAGCGCGTGGAAGATCACGACCTCGTCCAGGCGGTTCAGGAACTCGGGGCGGAAGTGCTCCCGCAGCGCGGGCTCGATCAACGCCCGACGGGCCGCGTCGGACGTCGTCTCGGCGAGGAGCTCCGAACCGAGATTGCTGGTCATGATGACGAGGGTGTTGCGGAAATCGACCGTCCGTCCCTGTCCGTCCGTCAGGCGTCCATCGTCCATCAGCTGCAGGAGGACATTGACGACGTCCGAATGCGCCTTCTCGATCTCGTCGAATAGGATCACCGTGTACGGGTGGCTGCGCACCGCCTCGGTCAGCTGGCCACCCTCCTCGTACCCGACGTAGCCGGGGGGAGCCCCGATCAACCGGGCGACGGTGTGCTTCTCCATGTACTCGCTCATGTCGATGCGCACGAGCGCACGTTCGGAATGGAATAGGAACAGGGCGAGCGCCTTGGCCAGTTCGGTCTTGCCGACGCCGGTCGGGCCCACGAAGAGGAAGGTACCCATCGGGCGGTTCGGGTCGGCGAGCCCGCTCCGCGCCCGTCGAACGGCCTTGGAGACCGCCTCCACCGCCTCTTCCTGACCGACGACGCGCTGGCGGAGCTCCTCTTCCATGTGGAGGAGGCGCTGCGTCTCCCCTTCGAGCATCCGGCTGATCGGGATGCCGCTCCACTTCGAGATCACATACGCCACGTCCTCCTCGTTGACCTCTTCGCGCAGGAGGCCCCCGGCGGCGGGGGTCTCGATCTCCGCGGTAAGCACCTCGACCTTCCTCTGCAGGTCGGGGATCGTTCCGTAGCGCAGCCGTGCGGCGGCCTCGAGATCGCCGGTGCGCTCCGCGACCTCCTCGGCGGCCTTCGCCCGGTCGACCTCCGCGCGCAACTTGCGCAACCCCTCGACGCGTTCGCGTTCGTGCTTCCATCGGGCCTGGAGCGCCGTCTCGGATTCCTTCAGGTTCGCGAGCTCCTTGTCGAGTTTCGAGAGACGGTCCCGGGACGCCGGGTCCTTCTCCCGCTTGAGCGCCGCCCGCTCGATTTCCAGCTGGCGAACGCGCCGGGTCAGCTGATCGAGCTCGCTCGGTCGGGAATCGAGCGCCAGGCGAACCATGGACGCCGCTTCGTCCACCGCGTCGATCGCCTTGTCGGGCAGGCGTCGGTCCGGGATGTACCGCGCCGTCAGGGTCGCGGCGGCGACCAAGGCCGCATCGTGGATCTTCACGCCGTGGTGGAGCTCGTAGCGTTCCCGAAGCCCGCGCAGGATCGAGATCGAGTCCTCGACGGTAGGCTCCCGGATCGGTACCGGCTGGAACCGTCGCTCCAGGGCGGCGTCCTTCTCGACGTACTTGCGGTACTCTTGGGTGGTGGTGGCACCGATGCAGTGGAGCACCCCGCGGGCGAGCGCGGGCTTGAGGAGGTTCGACGCATCGAGCGCTCCGCCCTCCGTCGCACCGGCATGGACGACCGTGTGGAGTTCGTCGATGAACAGGATCACCCGGCCCTCGGATCGCTCGACCTCCTGGAGGACCGCTTTCAACCGCTCCTCGAACTCGCCCCGGAACTTGGCCCCGGCCAGAAGGCTGCCGAGATCGAGCGCGATGACCCGCCGCTCGTGGAGCGATTCGGGCACGTCGTTCTGGGCGATCCGCAGCGCGAGCCCTTCGACGACCGCGGTCTTGCCGACCCCGGGATCCCCGACCAGGACCGGGTTGTTCTTCGTGCGCCGGGAAAGGATCTGGATGACGCGCCGGATCTCTTCGTCGCGGCCGATTACCGGATCGAGCTTGCGCGAGCGGGCGAGCGCCGTCAGGTCTCGGCCATACTTCTCCAGGGCCTGGTATTGAGCCTCTTCCGACCGGCTCGCGACCGGATGATCGGCCCCCCGGATCCCTTGGAGCGCCGCCTCGACGCCCGCCCGGTGGACCCCGGCCTCCTCGAGGATCTGCCGCGCGGGGGAAGCGACGGAGAGGATTCCGAGAAGGAGCTGGTCGACGCTCGTGTATCGGTCTTTGCGCTTCGCGGCCTCCGCCTCGGCCGCATCGATCACCTGCGATAGCGAGCGCGACAGGTACTGATCGGACGGAGCCACGTGGTCGGCCGTGGGCAGCGTCTTCAGTCGTTCGGCCACGCGCGCACGAACGGGGTCGATCGAGGCATGGACCGCCTGCAGAAGGGCGGCGGTGGGGCCCTGCGGGGCCTCCAGCAAGGCCGCGAGCAGGTGTTCGGGTTCGACCGCCGCGTGCCGAAGCTCGGAGGCGCGCCGGAACGCGGCCTCCAACGCTTCGCGCGCGGCGTCGGTGAGGCGATCGAGGTGCATCGGAGCCCGTACATCTCTGCGAGCCGATTTAAGCGCAGCACTAGTCCCCTGGGGCGTGGCCGATCTTGCCGTGAGCTGTGCCGGGGTTGCGCTGCGCAATCCGCTGCTGCTCGCCTCGGGGATCTGGGGAGAGAGCGGGGAGTCCCTCACGAGCGCGTGGGAGGCGGGCGCCGGTGGCGTGATCACGAAGTCGATCGGTTCGCGGCCGCGTCCGGGATACCCCAACCCGACGATCGAAAGCTACGACCGGTGGGGGATGCTCAACGCGATGGGACTCCCCAACCCCGGGATCGAGGAATACCCTCAGGAGATCGCGATCGCCCTCCGGGCGGGCGCGACCGTGATCGGTTCGGTGTTCGGAGGAGATGCGGAGGAGTTCGCGAGCCTCGCCGCCGCGATGGCAAAGACCGGCGTGTCGGCGGTCGAGCTGAACTTGAGCTGTCCCCATGCCAAGGGGTACGGTAGCGAGATCGGGAGCGACCCCGCCCGGGTCGAAGAGGTCGTCCGCGCGGTGACGCGCGCCGTGCGGATCCCCGTCATCGCCAAGCTCACGCCCAACACACCGGATCCGGCGGTGCTCGCCCTGGCGGCCGAGCGTGGCGGGGCCGCCGCCATCAGTGCGATCAACACCTTGCGCGCGATGGCGATCGACGTGGAGCTGCGGCGGCCGGTCCTCTCCCATCGCCTCGGGGGTCTCAGCGGGCCGGCCATCAAGCCCGTCGGGCTCGCGTGCGTCTGGCAGATCCACGAGCACGTGGGCATCCCGATCATCGGGGTCGGCGGTATCTCCTCCGGCCGGGACGTGGTCGAGTATCTCATGGCCGGCGCGAGCGCGGTCGAGATCGGCACGCAGATCGCCTTCGAAGGGATCGGGGTCTTCGAGCGGGTCGGTCGCGAGCTCTCCGAGTTGCTCGATACGCTAGGGTTCGCACGGGCACGCGACGCGACCGGCGCCGCCCACGTTCCGGCCGCCTGAGCTCCGGGCCGTCGTCGAGGGAGCAGGGATCGTGCGCCACCGAGGGGATATATCGCGGACCGGGTAGGCAGGGGCCGTGCGGACGATCGTCGCTGTCCAGGAGAGGGTCCGGGAGACCCCGTCGACCGTTACGCTCCGCTTTCCCCTCGCCGTCGCGGCCGACCCGGGACAGTTCGTGATGGTCTGGATCCCGGGGGAGGACGAGCTTCCGATGTCGCTCTCGTACACGGACGGCCCCTCCAAGGGGATCACCGTCAAGGCGATGGGCGAGACGACCCGGAACATCCAGCGGATCGAGGCGGGCACGCGCCTCGGCATCCGAGGCCCGTACGGCAACCGGTTCGATCCGTCTCCGAAGCGCATCCTGATCGTCGCGGGCGGTTCCGGCGCGGCCGTGCTCGCCCCGGGGGCCGAGCGCGCGATCGACCAAGGCGCTTCGATCACGGTCGCCCTCGGCGCGACGACCGGCGGCGAGCTGCTGTTCCAGGATCGATTCGCCTCGATGGGCGCGAAGGTGGAGGTCTCAACGGACGACGGGTCCGCCGGCACGCGGGGATACGTAACGGTCGTGGTCGAACGGCTGATCGCGGGGGACTCCTTCGACGCCGTCTGGAGCTGCGGGCCGGAGGTGATGATGCGGAAGGTCGCGTTGTTGGCACAGGAGCGCGGCGTCCGCTCGTATGGGTCGGTGGAACGTCAGATGAAGTGCGCCCTCGGCATGTGCGACGCCTGTGCCCTCGGTCCCTTCCATGTCTGCGTGGACGGTCCGGTCTTTCCGACGGAGCGGCTGCTGGCGCTCCCCGAGTTCGGCGCGTTCAAGCGCGATCCGGCGGGTCGCCGTGTCCCGCACTGATCCCTTCCCGAGCGCGGAGGAGGCGGCCGCGGCGGGGGCAGTTTCCGTTCCTCGGCCACAGACCTTAAAGGAGGGATTCCATACACGCGCCCGGAGCTGTTCGTGAAGGTTCTGGTGGTCAGCGGGGGCGTGATTTCGGGCCTCGGCAAGGGCATCACGACCTCGTCGCTCGGCCGTCTCCTGAAGGCGCGGGGGATCCCCGTCACGATTCTCAAGATCGATCCCTATCTCAACGTCGACGCGGGAACGATGAACCCGTACCAGCACGGCGAGGTGTTCGTGCTGGACGACGGTACCGAAGCGGACCTCGATCTCGGCAACTACGAACGGTTCCTGGGGCAGAGCCTCTCCGGGACCCACAATCTGACGACCGGGAAGATCTACCGTTCCGTCATCGAGAAGGAGCGTCGCGGCGACTACCTCGGCAACACCGTGCAGATCATTCCGCACGTCACGGGGGAGATCAAGCGGATGATCCGAGAGGTGGCGCAGTCGGCCGGCGCGGAAGTGATCCTGGTCGAGGTCGGGGGCACCGTCGGCGACATCGAGTCGATGCCGTTCCTCGAGGCGCTGCGCGAGCTTTCCTACGAGCTCGGAGATGGCCACATGGCGTTCGTCCACACCACGCTCGTGCCGGTGGTGGGGCCGGTCGGCGAGGCGAAGACGAAGCCGACGCAACACTCCGTGCGGGAGCTGCGCGCGATCGGGATCCGCCCGAACTTGATCGTCGCCCGGGGCCCGTTGCCGCTCACGGCGGATATCAAGGCCAAGATCTCCCTATTCTGCGACGTCCCTCCCGAGGCCGTCATCTCGGTGCCGGACCAGTCGACCGTCTACGAGGTCCCCCTCGTGCTCGAGGCCCAAGGCGTCGGCCCGCTCCTCGAGCGGCTGCTCGGTCTGCCCGAGCGCCGACCCGACTACACCGCCTGGAAGCAGTTCCTCGATACCTACCGGCGGGCGGAGGGTTCCATCGAGATCGCGGTGGTGGGCAAGTACACCGAGTTGCGGGACGCCTACCTGTCGCACTCGGAGGCGTTCCACCACTGCCAGGGCCACCTCGGATGCGAAATCCGCCTGCAATGGTACGACGCCGAGGACATCGCGAAGAACCCCTCCCTCCTCAGCCGGCTCGAGCAGTCGGACGGGGTCCTCGTCCCGGGCGGGTTCGGTGCCCGGGGCGTCGAGGGAAAGGTCCTCGCGATCGAGCGGGCGCGCCTCCGGCGCATCCCGTACCTCGGGGTCTGCTACGGCTTCCAGATGGCCGCCGTGGAGTTCGCGCGCAATGTCCTCTCCCTTCGGGGCGCCAATACGACCGAGGTCGATGCCGAGACGCCCGACCCGGTCGTCTGCCTTCTCGAACAGCAGAAGGGGATCGCGGAGATGGGGGGCACGATGCGCCTCGGAACGCAGCGCGTGGTGCTCACCGCGGGGTCGAAGATCGCCCAGTACTACGGCGTCACCGAGATCTGGGAGCGGCACCGGCACCGGTACGAGATCAACCCGACGTACCTCGACCGCTTCCAATCCCACGGCTTGAGCGTCACGGGGCGGGCGGTGGACGGCCGCGTCGAGTCGTTCGAGCTCGCCGACCATCCGTTCTTCATCGGGGTGCAGTTTCATCCGGAGTTCCTCTCCCGGCCGGAGGCCCCCCATCCCCTGTACCTGGCGCTGGTGCGGGCCGCCCTGGCCCGCAAGGAGGTGCCGACCCCTGCCGCCGCCACGCCGATCGTCCCGTGAGCTGCGCGAGCTGGACGGCGCCACCGTCCGGATCGCCGGCCACCTCGAAGAGTACCGCGCGCTCGGAGGCGTAGCGTTCGCCCTCGTGCGGGACCGCTCGGGCACGACCCAGGTCACCCTCAAAAAGGGTCGGGCCGACCCCGCGCTGTTCACGCTGCTCGCGGAGCTGCCCCGCGAATCGATCGTCGAGGTCGAAGGAACGGTCCATCGCTCGGAGCGAGCGAACCGCGGGATCGAGATCCACCCGGAGCGGGTGGGGGTCATCTCGCGGGCGGCGGTCCCGCTGCCGTTGGGCGTCGTGGACAAGGTCCCCGCCGAACTCGATACCCGCCTCAACCATCGGGTCCTCGATCTCCGCAAGCCGACGGTGCGGGCGATCTTCGAGCTGCGGGCCGCCCTGCTGCGCGGGTTCCGGCACGCCTTCACCGAACGGGGATTCTTGGAGGTCGAAACCCCCAAGCTGCTGCGCCAAGGGGCCGAAGGGGGCGCGACGCTCTTTCCCGTGCAGTACTTCGAAGGGCGCGCGTACCTCGCCCAGAGCCCCCAGCTGTACAAGCAGATGCTGATCGGCGCCGGGTTCGAACGTGTGTTCGAGATCGCACCGGCGTTCCGGGCCGAACCGTCCGACACCGTACGCCACATCACCGAGTTTACGAGCCTCGATGCCGAGATGGGATACATCGACGGGCCGGAGGACGTGCGCGCCGCCTTGGAGGGCGTGGTCGCCGACGCGATCCGGACCAGCCGAGAACAGCTCCTCCGCGCGGAGAACCCCCTCGCGGCCGGGTTGCCCGAAATCGTGCTCCCCTTCCCCCGCATACCCTTCGCGACTGCGGCGGAATGGCTGAACCGTTCCGACCTCGACCACGACTTCGGTACCGAGGAGGAGCGCGCGATCGGAGAGATCGCCGTGGAGAGGTTCGGGAACCCGCTCTATTTCCTGATCGATTACCCGGCCGCGATCAAGGCCCAGACCTTCTACGTCGGGCGACGGGACGACGTTCCCCGCCTCACCGGCTACTTCGACCTCGATTACCGCGGGCTCGAGATCGCGAGCGGAGGTCCCCGCGAACATCGCCTCGATCGGCTCGAAGCGCAGATCCGCGAGGCCGGTTTCGATCCGGCGTCCTTCGCGGGGTACCTGGAAGCGTTCCGATACGGCATGCCGCCGCACGGCGGCTGGGGGCTCGGGATCGACCGCCTCGTCCAGGCGCTGGCGCGCCTCCCGAACATCCGGGAGGCTCGCTTATTCCCCCGCGACCGCTACCGTCTCGAACCGTGAGGGGAAGCCATCGATGGTCGCCGCCAAGAGGACCCTACCCGCACCGACCGAGCTTCACGGACGATGGCAGGCGGTCTTCGAGGAAGCCGGGCTGAGGTCCGACATCCTCGGGCTCGCCGACCGTTTCCCCGAGGAGCGTTCGCTCAAGATCCCCTTCCAGACGCTCGACCGGATCGATACCACGCTCGGCGATCTGCTGCTCGACCGTCCGGAGGAGGTGCTCGCGGCGGGGGTCCGCGGGTTGCGCGAGCTGTTGCCGCTCGACCGGCCCGAGCTCTCGGGGTTGCGGCTGCGCGTCACCGGCCTCCCCAGCACCGCGCACCGATCGATCCGGGATGTGCGGGAGGTCGATCTCGGCCGGTTCCTCGCCTTGGATGGGATCGTCCGCAAGGTGACGGAGGTGCGCCCCCAGGTCCGCGAGGCGGTCTTCGAGTGCGTCGCGTGCCGCACCGAGATCCACGAGACCCAGGACGCCGATGCGATGCTGTTCCGGGAACCCCTGGAGTGCCCCGACGCCCAAGGCGGGTGCGGCAAACCCCAAGGCCGCACGCGCTTCCGCTTCCTTGCCGACAAGTCCACCTACGTCGACTCCCAGCGCATCGAGGTCCAAGAGAACCCCGAGTCGTTGCGCGGGGGCGCCCACCCGCAAGGGATCCCCGTACTGCTGACGGAGGATCTCGCCGGCCACGTCATTCCCGGGAACCGGGTCGTCGCGAACGGGGTCCTGAAAGGCGTGCAACGCACCACCGGAGGTGGGCGGGGTGGGGTCGTCCGCAACACCGTTTCCGATCTGATGCTGATCGGCAACTCGGTCGAATGGAAACAGCTGGAGTACGACGAGATCGAGATCAGCGAGGAGGAGGAGCGCCTGTTCCGTCAGTTCCAGGACGACCCGACGGTGATCGACAAGATCGTGCTCTCCCTCGCTCCCACGATCAAGGGGATGGAGGAGGAGAAGGAGGCGATCGCCCTCCAGCTCTTCGGCGGGGTCGAGAAGCGCCACCCCGACGGCATCCGGACCCGCGGCGACATACACGTCCTCCTCGTGGGGGATCCCGGCACCGCGAAGAGCCAGCTCCTACGGTACATCGCCGAGGTCGCCCCCCGCGGCATTTACACGAGCGGAAAGGGTGCGACCGCGGCCGGTCTTACGGCCGCCGCGGTCAAGGACGATTTCGCCGGAGGGCGTTGGGTGCTCGAGGCGGGGATGCTCGTGCTGGCCGACGGAGGGATGGCCGTCGTCGACGAGCTCGACAAGATGACCCCCGAGGACCGTTCGGCGATGCACGAGGCCCTCGAGCAGCAGACGGTGTCGATCTCCAAGGCCGGTATCACCGCGACCCTGAATGCCCGGTGCCCGGTGCTCGCGGCGGCGAATCCGAAGTGGGGACGCTTCGACGATCACCGGACCATCTCCGAGCAGATCGACCTCCCCGCGACGCTGCTCTCCCGGTTCGACGTGATCTACTCGATCCGGGACCGGCCCAACCAGGAGCGCGACCGGGCGTTGGCGAAAGGGATCCTCGGTTCGCACCGCGATTCGGAGCTGCCCGCGATCCCCGATGCGACCGGGCGCACCCCCGGCACGCATGCCGCCCCGTTCTCGGCGGATCTGTTGAAGAAGTACGTGGCCTACGCACGTCGCAAGGTGCGGCCGGCGTTGTCGGACGCGTCGCTGGGCGTGCTCGAGGACTTCTACGTCAGCGTCCGTCGCCAGGGGGAGGAGCCCGATGCCCCGGTGCCGATCACCGCGCGTCAGCTCGAGGCCCTGGTCCGGATGAGCGAGGCCTCGGCCCGCGCCCGCTTGTCGAACGTCGTCACGGTCGAGGACGCGCAGCGAGCGACCCGCATCATGGACAGCTTCCTGCACCGCGTCTCGAGCACGGAAGGGAAGATCGACATCGATCTCGTTACGACCGGCACGAGCCGCAGCCAGCGGGAGCGCCAGGACGTCCTGCTGAAGATCATGCGCGACCTGCAGGCGAACGACCCCGCTCGGACCTTTACGATCGAGGAGCTGAAGGCGGCCGCCGAGCCGCAAGGGATCCCCGAGGACCGTGTCGAGCAGCTGGTCTCCTACCTGAAGAACTCGGGAGAGCTGTTCGAGCCCCGGCCGGGGGCGCTCCAGCTGGTCCGCTTCTGAGCCGACCCCCGCCCGCCGACCGCGCCGCTCATAACTGTCGCGTACGCTAGCGGAGCGAGGGGGATCGACGATGGCCGCACCGGACGGGATCGTCATGCGGGTCCACCGCGTGCGTGGGGAGGTCATCGTCGCCGCGTGCGATGCCGAACTGATCGGCCGCGAGCTCCCGATCGGCCCCGGACACGCCACCAAGGTCAGTCCCCAGTTCTACGGGGAGCGCCGGGTCTCGCTGGAGGAGCTGCTCTGGGCGCTGGAGCGGGCGACCAGCGCGAACCTGCTCGGCCCCCGGGTCCTCCGGGCGGTGGAAGCGGCGGGGTTCGTCGCGGCCGGTGGCACGGGAATGCTGGGCGGCGTCCCGCACGCGATGATCTTCAGCATGATCCCCTGAGGGAGCGCAGAGATGGGTACCGGGGAGTTCTGCGCCGCCTGCGGCCGTACGGATCTCGAGCTCGTCGATGGGATCTGCGCGGAGTGCACCATGGACCGGACCGTCTTGGTGCGGGCCCCGCAGCGGGTCAACATCGTCCTCTGCCCCACGTGCGGGGCGCGCCTGGTCGGCTCGCATTGGGAGCGGTCCGGGACCTCCCCGCTCCTCACCGGCACGGATCTGACCCCCGCGTTGGAGCCTCACGCGGAGGTCGGGATCCGAACCGTACGGTGGGAGGAGACCGGCTCGAGCGCCCTCCTGCACCAGTACACCGGACGGGTCCGTCTGCGGTTCCGCGGCATCGAGCGGGAGGTCGCCGTTCCCCTGACGGTCAAGGTCGACCACCGTACCTGCCCGGAATGCTCCCGGAAGAGCGGACACTACTACACCGCCCAGCTCCAGCTGCGGGGGACGCTGGACGGATCCCGGGAGAAGGCGGCCGCTCTCCGCGCACGGTTGGACGCGCAATGGGCCGATCTGATGAACGAAGCGCGGGCGGATTGGCGCCACGCGATCTCGTGGCGGGAGGCCCTGCCCGAGGGATGGGACTACTTCTTGGTCAACACGATGGCCGCCCGCTCCCTCGCCCGACTCGCTCAACGACGGCTCGGTGCGGAGATGAAGGAATCGGCGACCCTCTACGGTCGCAAGGACGGCCAGGACCTGTATCGGGTCACGATCTGTGTGCGCATCCCTCTCCCGCGACGCCCCGCGGGACCCGCTCCTTCCTAGCCGGGGGCTCCGGACGGACGTCGGATGCCGTCTCGGGGTCATGGAACCATACGCTTATGAAGCGACCCTCCCATTCTCCGTAGGACGGGACGATAGGCGATGGCGAAGAGCGGGATACTCAGGCGGCATCACGGGGCGGAAACGTTGGAGGAAGGCAGCTTCCTCGATCTCGGGGCGATGGGCTTTGATGGGGAAGGCTCTCCGCTCGGTTCGCGGGGCACCGTCCGGATGGCCGAAGTGCTCCGGTACGAGGATGTCGCCACCTACGCCAAGCTCGCGTACCAGGGCGATATCGTGGTCCTGGACTACACCTCCATCGCCAACGACCAGATCGCGATGCGCCGCATGAGCCTCGACCTCAAGAACGTCTCCAAGGACATCGGCGGCGATGTCGCCGGGATCGCCAAGAACCTGATCTGCATCACGCCGGCCGGCGTCCGCGTCGATCGCCAGAAGCTCCGACCCACCCTGTAGGTGGGGGTTCCCTGTGCAGCTGCGCCTCGATCCCGGAGGCGCGCTCGCGGCGGGCGCCGAGCTATCGATCGAGGGGATGCTCGAGGCCACGGGGAAGGACCCCTCGTTCCCTTCGGCGCTTGCCGCTTCGGATGCGGCGATCGGTGGTGCGATACGGCGGGCGTGGGGATCGGGCGAGGTCCACGGCCGCTTCCAGGAACTGACGGTGTTCCACCGGACGGATGGGCCCGGCCGCGTCGCGGTCCTCGGGCTCGGTCCGCGCGATCGCCTCGATGCCGAACGGGTCCGGCGCGCCTCGGCGAGCGCCGTCAAGGCGGTGCGGGGGAAAGCCGTGCGCCGGGTGGCGTTCCGGCTCGCCACCTTCACCGGTCGGGCGGTCAGCCCCGAAGTGGCGGTCCGGGCCCTGACCGATGGGATCGGGCTCGCGAACTACGAGTTCACGGCGTACAAGGCTCCGAAGGAACCGCTCCTCGAGGATGTGGCGATCTGCCTCGGGGCCGAGCATCGCGCCCAGGCCCGCACGCTCGGTCGTGCCTTCGACCAGGAGCTCGCCCTGGTCGAGACGGTGCGGTGGACGCGCGACATCGCGAACCTGCCGGCGAACGACGCCCACCCCGCCCGTCTCGCGACGGAGGCCGAGGAGCTCGGGCGCAAGCAGCACCTCAAGGTCACGGTCTACGACGAGAAGGAGCTCGCGCGGCTCGGCTGCGGGGGTCTTCTCGCGGTGGGGGGAGGATCGGCCCACCCCCCCCGGATGATCGTGCTCGAGCATCCCGGCACCGGCGCAAAGGCGCCGACGATCGCGGTCGTCGGCAAGGGGATCACCTTCGACTCGGGCGGGATCTCGATCAAACCGTCGCTCAAGATGGGCGATATGAAGTTCGACAAGTCCGGGGCGGTCGCCGTCCTCGGCATCCTTCGCGCCGCCGCGCAGTGGCGGGTCCGGCCCCGGGTCGTCGGCGTCTTGGCGTGCGCCGAGAACGTTCCGAGCGGGTCCTCCTACCGCCCGGGGGACGTCGTCCGCGCCTACGGCGGCACGACGATGGAGATCGCCAACACCGATGCCGAGGGCCGCGTGGTCCTCGCCGATGCGCTCGCCTTCGTCGTCGATCGGTACCATCCGGACGCGGTGATCGACCTCGCGACGCTGACGGGCGCCCAGGTCGTGGCGCTCGGGGACGACATGGCGGGGCTCCTATCGAATGACGAGCGGCTCGCCGCGCGACTTCTCGCTGCCTCGAGAGCGACCGGCGAACCGCTGTGGCGGATGCCGATCACGGAGTACCACCGGGAACTGGTCAAGAGCGAGGTCGCCGACGTGCGCAACTCGATCGAGATCCCGCTCGCCGGCATGCTGACCGCTGCGGCGTTCCTGGAGCGCTTCGTCGGGAACGTCGCGTGGGCCCATCTCGACATCGCCGGGCCGGCGTACACCACGATCACGACCCGTCGATACCAGCCCGCCTACCAGAACATCGGAGCGACCGCGTTCGGGGTACGGCTGGTCGCCCGGCTGTTGCTCGACTTCGCCCGTTAGGGCCCGTCCCCGTCAGTTGTCCACGACCTTCACGCTCTCGCCGCCGTGGCGCGTCGCCCGCGGGCGGATCTCGCAGAACAGCGGAGTATGGTAGCCGCCCCCGGTGATGAGCGCCATGCCCACCGGGAGCGATTGGATCGTGTCGGTCATCCCGGCCGTGAGCCCCTCGATCGACTGGGCGATCGCGCGCAGGTCGAGCGGGTTCGTCACCTGGAGGATCAACTGGGTGTTGCACTGGCTCAGCACGCTCTTGTCGATGCGCGCCGGGCGTTGGGTGACGACGCACAGACCGAGGCCGAACTTGCGGCCTTCGCTCGCGATCGTCTTCAGGATCCGCGAGGAGACGACCTGCCCCTGCTGCGGGGCGAAGTTGTGGGCCTCCTCGATCACGAGGAAGAGGGGTGGGATCTTGCCCTTCTTGCGGTTCTCGAAGAGCGTCGAGGAGATCCGTGCCGCTACGAGATGCTGGACGTCGGGCGCGACTCCCCGCAGGTTGATCAGCGTCGCCTCTCCCTTCTTCACGAGGTCGTTCAAACTCGTTCCTTGCGGGCCGAGGAGCTTGGTCTGCTCGACGTAGAGCAGGCGCTCGTAGAGCGTCTCGGCGATCGCCCCCTCCCCGTCTTCCGCCGCCCGCACGAGGTCGGCGACGGTGTAGTCGGGGTGGGCGCTCGACACCCGCTCGACCAATTGCCGGACGGGGGCCAGGAACGTCTTCACGTTCGTCAGGCCCATGAAGACGAGCAGTTCTCGCGGCTCGAGGTGGTGGAGCGAGAACGTCAGCGGCTTCGCCGTGGGGTTGAGGGAGACGTCGGGGGAGTACTCCTGGATCTGGCGCGAGAAGCCTTGCGCCTCCACGCCGAACCGGCGGTGGGCCCCGTTCTTCTCGGCCGGGGAGCGCAGCGCCCCGTACTCCCCATGGGGATCGATGATGACGCAGGTCACCTTGTGGTGCAACAGCTCCTCGATGAGGACCCCGAGCAGGTAGCTCTTCCCGCCGCCGGTCTTGGCGAGCACGCTCACATGGCGCTGGACGAGCTGGTTGATGTCCAGCTCGACCCTAAGGTTGTGGTTGCGCAAGAGCCCGACGTACGCACCGGAGTTGGTGTGGTGGCTGAGACCGAGCACCTTGGCGATGAGAGGATCCTCGGCGCGGTAGACGTGGGCCCCGGGGCGGAACGGGATCGTCGGGATCTTCACAAGTCCCTGCGCGTCCCGGTACCCCACGATCCGCGCGATGCCGAGCAGGTTCTCCCGGATCGATGCCTCGTCGGCGGCCACGAGCGTGCGGGCGCGTTCGATGTCGAGATCGCTCTTGCGCAGCAGATCGTCCAGCTGGCAGAGGACGTCCCCGTGGAGTTCGTCCTCCACGCAGAGGTAGTCGCCCCGCTCGACCGGATGGATGAGGCTGAGCTGGAAGTGACCGAGCCCTACGTCCCCGAAGATACGGCCGACCTCCTCCACGGACCGAATCAGCGGACCGCACGATATTAGTCTGCCGCGAGCGAGGAAATATCGAGGCGTGCCCCTGCGGCCCCGCGGTCGTCCCCGCCGCTTTCACGGGAAGCCCTTATATCGGGCGCCACCCTGAAACGGGACCCCGGTTCCTATCGGGAGCGCCGGTCGGAGGTGGTCGGTTGGCCGACGCCACGCAAGAGCTCGAACGCAAGCGCATCGAATCGAATCAGCGGGCCGACGAGCACCGGGCGGCGCGAGATCGGCTCAACGCCGAGGCCCGCCAGATCGCGGACGAGCGGGGCCGCATCCTGGACGAACTCCACGCGAAGAGCGCGGAGGCCCAGGAGCACCGACGGCATCGGGACGAACTGAACGAGCAGGTCCGCGAGGAGAAAGCGCTCCGCGAGGAGTGGAACCACAAGCTCCAAGAGACCAGCGATCGGGTCCAGGAGCTCAAGCGCACCCGCCAGCCCCGTACGGGTGCCGTCCCGGTGTGGCGGATGAAGAAGGAGCTCAAGGAGCTCGAGTTCCGGCACATGACGACGGCGCTCACGAACGAGCAGGAGAAGCGCCTGATCGAAGAGATGAAGCATCTCGAGCAGGCGATCCGCGAGCAGGACGAACAGTTGCGGCGCGACCCCGAGGTCGAGCAGGCGCTCCAGGCGATGGCGGAGGCCCGGGTCGAGGCGGAGAAGCACCACGCGGCGGTCGGGCAGAACGCGGAGGCGGCCCAGCACGCGCACGAAGCGATGGTCCTCCTGTACGAATCGGTCGACGAGCTGCGTCGGAAGGCCGACGAGGTGCAGACCCACCTCATCGAGGTCAAGGCCCGGGCGGACGAGCTCCATCGCGCCCACATCACCGCGATCGAGGAGGTGCGGGACCTCGAGAAGATGCTCTACGCGACCCGTGGAGGTCACGCGCCCGCCGAGTGGGGCGAGGAGACCGAACCTCCGAAGGAGGAGGACTTCCTCGCCCGACTGAAGAAGGGAGAGAAGGTCTCGACCGCGGACCTGCTCGAACTGCAGAAGACGGGCCGCGGCTAGGCCTTCCCACGCGCCGTTCTCGCCGATCCCGCTACGGGACCGGTGCGATGGGGGTCGATGCCGCCGGCGTGAGCCGGGACCCGCGGCCCCCGACGATCCGCGCGACGTACCCGAACGCCGCGGCCGATAGGCGCATCCAGGCCATCGCTCCCCGTTGCCGCTCGATCAGACGCCGCGGCTTGTAGCTCGACCACAACGACCCGTTCTTCTCGGTCAATTGCTTACGACCGTAGCCGTTCCAGAACGCTTGGTAGAGGAATCGAACGAACGTCGTCCGCATGTGGTGGTAGACGATCGCATCCGGGGCGTACCGGATGGCGACGCCGGTCCGAACGGCCCGCAGATTGAGATCGATGTCCTCGGCGGTGATGAAACGGGGGTCGAACCCGCCCAAACGATCGAACAGCACCCGCCGGTAGGCGAGGTTGCAGGAGGGGTAGGTCACATCGCTGCCCTTCAGGTAGAGCTCGATCCGCTCCAGGTCCCCGTAGTGAACGCGGCCGATCGGCTGCGTTCGGCCCGCGACGACATCGGAGTGGTGGAACTCCTCCCGCAGGACCGACAGCCAGGCCGGGTCCGCGGCGCAATCCCCGTCGATGAACGCCACGAACTCCCCCTGGGCTACGGCGACGCCGGCGTTGCGCCCCACCCCGCGCGAGCCGTACCGCTGGAAGGCGCGGAACCGATCCGGATAACGGCGCGCGTACTCCCCGGCGATCTCGAAGCTACGGTCCCGGCTCAGCGCGTCGACGAGGATGACCTCGTACGGCGGCTCCTGCCCGACCAGGCTTTCGAAGAGCTGCCGAAGGTTCGGTTCTTCGTTCCGGACCGTGATAACGACCGATATCAGCGGACGCGAACGTGCATCACTTGCCAATGTCCATCACGACGACGTCCTTGACGGCACGCATGCTCTTGAAGGGGAGCACGAGACGACCGGACGTGTCGCTCTGAAACAGGCGAGGCTCGATGTCCTCGTTCGGCGTGACGAGGACGTGGGCGATGGTGCCGGTGAGCGTGTCCACGACGAAGTTGTCGATCATGCCGAGGATCTGCCCGTCATTGGTCATCACGGTTTTTCCCCGTAGTTCGGTGAGGAATTTGCGCATCGAGGCCTCCACCGGCCATGTCGGACCACGCTATTTAACCGTTGGCTGGATGAGAAGGGTCGGCCGGTACGGCGTGCTGCCGCGCGCGGACCCGGTCCACCGGTCCGGTCCGGAACGCACGGTGCACCGCCGGTCCAAAAACGGTGCTCGGTCGAGAACGCACCCGCGGCTGCGGGCAACGCTTATATCGGCGACCTTGGTCGGAGCCGTTCCGCCCATGGCCCTCATCCTGGACAAGCAGAATCCCGAGCTCTCCCACGCCGTACGGGAGCTCCAGATCGCTGCCAAGACGCACGACGCGGCGATCTGGGGGGCCGTGGCCCAACGCCTCGGTCGCGCGCGGCATCAGACGACCCCGGTGAACGTGGGGCACCTCGAACGTCTCGTCCAGGACAAGGAGGTCGTTGTCGTCCCTGGCAAACTGCTTGCGGACGGGTCGATCACCAAGCCGATCACCGTCGCGGCCTTCCAGTGCTCGCCGGCGGCGCGCTCGAAGATCCAGGCCGCGGGGGGCACGGTGCTCACGATCCACGAGCTGATCAAGTCCAAGCCCGATGGGGCGGGGGTACGGATCTTTGGCTGAACCGCGTGCGGCCCTTCCGCCGGCGTCCGCCAAGGTCGTCGATGTCTCGGGTCTCGTCCTGGGCCGGGCCTCGAGCTTGATCGCCCAACGGCTCCTGGCGGGGGAGGAGATCGTCGTGGTGAACACCGAGAAGTGCGTCGTCACCGGGCCCCGCGCGAGCGTGCTCGGGCATTACACCGCCGCCCGGGCCCAGGGCTCGGTACGCTCGGGACCTCACTATCCCCGGTACCCGGACCGGATCTTCCGTCGCACGGTGCGGGGCATGCTACCCCACTTGAAGACCCGCGGCAAGGAGGCGTACGACCGTCTGGAGGTGTTCATCGGGGTCCCCGACGAGTACCAGAACGTCCCGCGCGAGACCCTCGACATCGCGAAGGCCCGCCCCACGTTGCGCAGCGCGATCACGCTCGGCGAGGTCTCCAAGCTGCTGGGAGCGCGTCTATGAAGGCACCGGTGGTCGTGCTGACCACGGGGAAGCGCAAGGAGGCGATCGCGCGTGCCTCGATCCGTAAAGGATCCGGGCGCGTGCGCATCAACGACACCCCGCTCGAGTTCGTCGAGCCCGAGCTCGTTCGGCTGAAGATCCAAGAGCCGCTCCTGATGGTCGGGGAGAAGTGGAAGACGGTCGACATCTCCGTGCACGTGCAAGGTGGCGGCATCATGGGTCAGGCGTCCGCCGCGCGCACGGCCGTCGCGCGGGGTCTCTTGGGATGGATCAAGGATCCCGCCCTGGCGGAGATGTTCAAGCGGTACGACCGGTCCCTGATCGTCAACGACCCGCGCCGAAAGTTGCCGAAGCGACCCGGCGGCCGCGGAGCCCGTAAGCGCCGCCAGAAGTCCTACCGTTGAGGGATACCGAGGAGGTGGTTCGATCATGACGATGATGATCCCGATCCGCTGCTTCACGTGCGGCACCGTCATCGGCCAGTTCTGGGACCCGTACCTCGACCGGACCGCGCGCGGCGAGAACGCGGGGGACGTCCTCGACGCGCTCGGGCTCGAGCGGTACTGCTGCCGTCGGATGCTCCTTACCCACGTCGACCTGCTCGACGAGGTCGGCCCGTACGGCTGATCGACGCGGGGCTGCGGAGCGCCCCCCTCGGATCCCGTTCGATCGTGCCGTAGCGTACTATGACGCGAGCCGGGGGTTCCCGGCCGAGGTGAGCACGGCGCTCGGGACCGCGCTCGCGGCCGAGCTTGCGGGCCGGGCGACCCTCGAGGTCGGAGTCGGGACCGCGCGGATCGCAGCGCCCCTCGTGGAACGGGGTATCGCGCTGGTGGGCGTCGACCTCTCGCGCCCGATGCTGCGACGGGCCGTGGAGAAGGGCCTGCGGGCCGGTGTCGTCGCCGACGGGGCCCATCTGCCGTTCTGCGATCATGCGTTCGACGCGGCGATGACGGTGCACGTGACCCACCTCTTGGCCGATTGGCCCCACGTCCTGGGCGAGATCGCCCGGGTCACCCGCACCGAGTACCTCTCCGTCATCGAAGGGCCCACCCCTCGGCGCCGTGGACCTGCCTCCGAGTACTACCGCTCGCTCCAGGAGGAGGGGGTTCTCGCAGCACATCCCGGGCTGCACGAGTGGCGCCTCGCCGAGCAGCTCCCGCCGGACCGCTGGCGGCCGGTGATCGAGTACGACGATCGAACGAGCACGGAGGCCCTCTTCCACATCCTGGAACGCCGACAATGGTCGAACCAGTGGAAGGTCCCCGAGGGAGCGCACCGGAGGGCCCTCGAGGCCGCCCGGGCTCGGTTCCCGACCGATACCGAGATCGTGACCCCGACCCGGCTCCGCATCGCGATCTGGTCGGTCGCGCGGCTCGCAGCGCACGTCTCCCGGCAGATCGCTCCGTAAGCTCGGGGGAGCTTCATCGGCGGGCCACCCCAGGAGCGGGCGCGTCTACGCGTTGTCCTTGCCCTTGTCGCGCTTGGAGCCGCGCTCGAGACCGGAGCGGCCCGTCTTCGGGTTCGCCCGACGGGCGCGGCGGCGGAACAAGAACACCAAGAGCACGATGATGATCACCGCGACGGCGGCGATGATCGCGTACTCGATGTACAGGTTGATCGGGTTCTGGTTGACGGTGATCGGGGTCGAGGTGAGGTTCGGACCGTTGACGTAGTCCGCCGGGAACTCATTGGACGCCGTGGCGTTCGCGTAGAGGATCCAGTTCCCGACCGGCCCAGGGGTCCACGAGATCTGGGCGCGGACGGTCGCACCGTAGGGGAGGCTCGGGATCGTCCCCGTGGCCCAAGGGGTCGGGTTGACGATTCCGTTGGTGTAGTTATAGAACTGCACCGAGGAAGAGCCCGCGTTCACGATGAAGTTGGGGGATCCGACGCCGCTCGGAGGCAGCAGGTAGAACGCCACCTGGACGTTGTTCGCCACGGACTTCGAGCCGCCGCCCACCGTGACGTTGACCCAGATCGTGTAGGAAGAACCGGCGGTCATCGAGCCCGGTGCGTTCAGATTGTTCGCCGCCATGATCGGTCGCGTCGTGGTGTTCACCGAGACGGTGAGCGCCTGAGAGGTCCACGCCACGTTCCCGGCGCGATCGGTCGTGGTCAGGTTGATGGTGTACGGGGTCGCCTGCGGATAGAGCCACGCGGTCCACGCACCGGGGTAGGTGAACGGGGGCACGCTCGCGGATTGGTTGTACCAGAGGTTCACCGTGCGGTTCGCGGTGTTGTTGACGTGCCAGGTGTACTGCACGACCGAGCCGTTGTTCGGGTCGGTCGAGTTCGCGCCGTTGAACTGGACCTGAGCGGTCCCGTTGGCTCCCTCGATCACGCCGCTGCCGGGGACCGGCTTGCCCTTCGCGTTCTGGATCTGGAACGCGGGGAGCGGCTTCTGCTGATCGACGACGAGGATCACGAGCGTCGCAGCCGCCGCGTGCCCCTCGCCGTCCCAGACGGTGAGGGTCATGTTGTACTGCCAACCGAGGAACGGCACACCGATGCTGCCGACGATCCCATTCGAGAGGTAGAGCCCGTTTCCGAGGAAGGCGAGCGACCAGTTCGAAAGGAACCGCGCCCCCTGACTCACCGAGAAGTTCGCGATCGTCTGGAACTGGTTCGCGGTGACCTTGAAGGAGGCGACCGACAGCACGCTCGGGACGGCGGGGAAGCCGACGTTCGCCGAGCTGCCCGATGCGTTGAACTGTAACGTGGTCGACCAATTGACGTACAGATACGTCGTCCCGGCCGTGGTCTGGCGGACCTGGGTACCGGTCGCATTGTAGGAGATGTTCGCCTTGGTCAGACCCGCGGAGACGACCCAAACGTGGTAGGCGACCGTGTTCACGAGTCCCCCGGAGTTCGTCACGGTGAGGGTGCCGGTGAGGGCGGTCTGGGTCGTGGCGACAGCGTACGTGTGGTAGGTAGTCGGGTGGGTGCTCGCGTTCAGCGGGGTTCCGTCCCCGAAGTTCCACACGAAGAACGAGCCGTTGGTCCCGCTGGGGTAGGTCGAGTTCAGCGCGCTGAAGGTGACGTTCTGCCCGAGGCCTACGACGACCGTGTAGTTCCCCTTGCTCTCGTTCAGTACGTTCGATTGCGAGAACGTGAAGCTGGAGACGGAGGCGTTCACGCTCGCCGTGACCCCGCCGAACTTGACGACCGAGAAGGTCGCGGTACCGAAGCCCGACCCGCTCGATAGGGACGTGAGCGAGAACGATGTCCAGGTGTTCCCCTTCCCCGTCGCGGAGAGCTGAGTGTTCGCCGGCGCTGCGGTGCCCGCTGCCAACGAGTAGCCTTGCGGGAGAACGACGCGGTAGACGAAGCTCTGCGCCTGCGTGGGGTACCGGTAGTTGAACGCGAACGTGTACTGGCTGTTGTTCGCGCGGACCGTGGAGCTGAGCCCGTAGCTCTGGGCATAGTTCAGGGTGAGCGTCGACGTGCTCGTCGGGCCGCAGGAGCCGGCGACGCACGTGGACGAGTAGGTGAACGCATTGGTCGAGGCCTCGTTGAACGCCGTGCCGTTGATCGACGTCGCCGCCTGGACGGCGGGGAAGAACGGTCCCGCCGACTGGATCGCGGTCGCGACCGTCGGGAGCGAGGATGCTGGGAAGTAGACCGAGTGGTTCCAGTCCAGGCCGAGCTGCGACCAGAGATCCCCGACCGAGGCGTTCGCGAACGTCGGGATCACCGCGTTCGCACCGAGCGTCGCGGTGGTGCTGACCGCCAGCGTGCCGCTCCCCTGCGTCCCCAGCGCAACGCCGGAGAAGTTCAGGACGGTGGTATACACGGCCGGAGGCGAGATCGCGTTCACGGCCACGTTCTGATAGATCGGGGCGTTGGCCGAGACGGTCTGCGCGTAGTACGCGGTCGAGTACCCGACCGGCGAGAGGAAGACATCGAACGGCTGGGGGCCGCTCACGAAGTCCGCCGGGTACGTCCCGAACGAATAGAAGCCGCCCGGTGGGGTCGCTCCCGAGTAGATGTAGCCGTTGCTCGGATCGTAGACGGTGACGTTGCCGCCGTTCCCGACGTGGACCGCGGGGCTCGTGCCCGCTACGTTCTCGAATCCCGAGATGAGGTAATCCTGCGCCGAGATGTTGACGGTCTGGATCGGCGCGTTGATCACGACCTGCGTCAGGTTGTAGTGGATGGTCGGGCCCGGGACGGTCGTCTCGGCGACCCAGGTCCCCTCGGGGGCCTGCAGCTTGTACGACCCGTTCGAGGTCGTGGTGTTCCAACCGAGAACGAAGCCGTTGTAGGCCGGGTCCAGAAGCTGGACGGTCGACACGACGGTCCGGCCCGCGTAGGTGACGGTACCCTGGAGGGTCGAGCTGTACGGGAGGATGGAGACCCCCGTGATCGTGACCGGGGTGGCCGTCCCGCCCGAACCGAGGTTGGAAGCGGAGAAGTAGCTGAACACGGGGCTCGGCGTCTGGGGGATCGCCGCGCACGGACTGCACCCGGAGAGGGTCAAGCTCGCCTGAGGAGCCACCCACGCGCCCCACCAGCCCGGGGTGAGCCCGGGGGCGTTGGTGACGCTCGAGAACGTGAACTGACCGCTTCCACCGATGGTCGTGGCCGTGTAGGTCTGGTTCGTTGCCTGGGATACGAGGCTGACCGTTACCCCGGCGGGCACCGGGTTCGGCGCGCCCGTCGGCTGCTCCACGTACCCGTACAGGGTGTACGTTGTCGTAGTAGCTGCCGGGGCGGCGCTGACCGGCACGATGGCGGCCAAGAGCACGACCAGGACCAATCCCACCAAGGCGACCTGCGGCACGGCTCGATGCAACGACTTCACGACTCCCGTTTCTATCGTCCCCCTATCGGAGGACTCGGCGCCGAACCTAGTCGCTCTACATATAGCTTGCTCGCCAAAAGGTACCGTCCGCCGCCGGAGGGTCGCGGCACGAGGCGCTCTCTATCGGTAGATCGCCTGGCCCGGCTCTTCCTTCCGCCGGGGCGAGCGCTCCCGTAGGAGGTGCCGCGAGAACTCCTCGTAGAAGCGCAGGCTCTCGGCGTCGCACGAGGGGTGCATCTGCCGCAGGGCCGCCTCGAAGTGGGCCATGCCGACCTTCGTCGCCTTGAGGTTCTCGCGGATCGCGCCGAGACCCGCCTCCCGGCAGAGCGCCGCCAGATCGCTCCCGACGAAGCCCTCCGTGCGGGCGGCGAGCTGGTCGAGGTCGACGTCGTGGGCGAGCGGCATCTTCCGCGTGTGCACCTTCAGGATCTCCAAGCGTCCGGCACTGTCCGGGGGTCCTACGTACAGAAGGTGGTCAAAGCGTCCCGTCCGCAAGAGCGCCTCGTCAATGATGTCCGGGCGGTTGGTCGCGGCGAGCACGAGCACGCGCTCGAGCGATTCGAGTCCGTCGATCGAGGTGAGCAGCTGGTTGACGATCCGCTCCGTGACGCCGCTCGAGGTCTGCAACCCCCGTTTGGGAGCGATCGCATCGATCTCGTCGATGAAGACGATGGAGGGGGAGGCCTGACGGGCCTTCTTGAAGATCATCCGGATCGCCTTCTCACTCTCCCCGACCCACTTGCTCATCACTTCCGGGCCCTTCACCGAGATGAAGTTCGCCTGGCTCTCGGTGGCCGCGGCCTTCGCGAGGAGGGTCTTCCCGACGCCGGGCGGCCCGTAGAACAGGATCCCGCGGGACGGCTCGATCCCCATCTGCTCGAAGACCTGGGGGTTCTTGAACGGCAGCTCGACCGACTCCTCGAGGACGCGTCGGGCGGGTCCGAGCCCCCCCACCTCGTCCCAGTGCGTGGTGGGGATCTCGACCGTGACATCCCGGAGGCTCGACGGCTCGATTTGCTTGAGGGCCTCCCGGAAGTCCTTGTCGGTGACCTTCATCCGTTCGAGCAGCGAGATCGGAATCGGCTGATCGAAGTCGATCTCGGGGAGGTACCGTCGCAGCGCTCGCATCGCCGCTTCGCGTGCGAGCGCGGCGAGGTCGGCACCGACGAACCCGTGCGACAACGCCGCGAGCTCGCGCAACATCCGCTCGCGCTCCCGCTCG
Source organism: Thermoplasmata archaeon (assembly GCA_050013635.1). GTDB lineage: Archaea > Thermoplasmatota > Thermoplasmata > Lutacidiplasmatales > UBA184 > Lutacidiplasma. The sequence goes on from JBEKEW010000003.1 coordinate 28,931, forward strand.
CTCCCGTCGATCGGCATACCCCGGGTGTGGATCTGCAGGATCTCCAAACGACCCGCTTGCGTCGGAACTCCGATCTCGATCTCGCGATCGAACCGTCCCGGCCGGCGGAGCGCGGGATCGATCGCTTCTTCGCGGTTGGTCGCGGCGATGACGATGACGTTCCCCCTTCCCGAGAGCCCGTCCATGAGGGTGAGCAGCTGGGCCACGACGCGCCGCTCCACCTCGCCGACGACCTCATCGCGCCGCGGGGCGATCGAGTCGAGCTCGTCGATGAAGATCACGCTCGGGGAGTTCTTCTCCGCCTCCTCGAACTTCTCGCGGAGCTCTTTCTCGCTCTCGCCGTAGTACTTGGAGATGATCTCGGGACCCTGGATCCCGATGAAGTGCGCCCCGGCCTCGTTGGCGACGGCCTTCGCGATCAGGGTCTTCCCGGTCCCCGGAGGTCCGTAGAGCAGCACCCCCTTGGGCGGGGTGATCGCGAGCCGGTCGAACAGCTCGGGATGCTTGAGGGGGAGCTCGATCATCTCCCGAACGCGGCCGAGCTTCTCCTTGAGGCCCCCGATGTCCTCGTAGGAGATCCGGGGCGCCGCGACCTCGGTCTCGCTGACCGTCTCCTCTTTGATCGTGATCAACGTCGACGGGGCGACCTGGACGATCCCCTTCGGCTGCGTCGAGACGACCATGAACGGCAACGAGCCCCCCATAAGGAAGACGCCGGGGATGACGAACACATCCCCGCGGACGAAGGGGCGACGAGCGAGCGCCTTCTGCACGAACGCGTCGAGGCCCGGACCGAGGTCCATGCGAGAGGAACCGGCGTAGATCGGTGCGATCGTGATCGCGTCGGCGAGCGGGCAGTCGATCCGCGTGACCTGGACGCGGTCCCCGATGCTCACACCGGCGTTGCGGCGGACGACCGCCTCCACCCGGACGAGGCCTTTGCCTTCATCATCGGCGGGGCCCCGACCGACGACGGCGGGCGTCGTCTTCCGCCCGCGGATCTCGACGATGTCGCCGACTCCAACCTTCAATCGCTGACGCGTCTGGTTGTCGAGCCGGGCCGCGCCGAGGCCTACGTCCTGCTGGGAGACTTCTGCAACCCGTAGGTGGGCACTCTCCCCCATCGGCGAGGTCATCCACGCGCGGGCCGCTCTAAATAGCTTCGGCCGGCCGGCACCCCCGCTGCCGGAAGGAAGATATGTCGCATTCCCCTCGAGGAGGGCGCATGGTGGAGCGGGTGGGACCGGCTCCGGAGCTGCGTCGCCTGTTCGAAGCCGCCGGCTACCGGATCGAAGAGCGGTCCCAAGGATGGGTCGCGAGCCGAGCTCGGGATCGCCGGGCGGTGGTCGCCGCCGCCGCGTTGCACTCCCCGACCGATTTCGAACCGTGGTTCCCCACGGACTCGGTCCACCGGGTCCTGTACTACCCGGAAGATCCGGGCGAGGTCGCCCGACGCCTCGCTGCGGATCGGGGGATCGAGGTGCTCGACCCGACGACCCTGGGACCGGCGCTCGGCGAGTTGCTGCTAGGGCCGGTCCTCCCCGCCCACGAAGCCCGCGACCCGTCCAACGGCCTCCCCCTCGTCCCACCGGCGCTCCTGATTCCCGAAGGCGCGTCGACCGTTCGCCCCCGGATCGGCCGAGAGGAGATCGAAGCCTTGGCCGGAGGGGTCGGCGTGCGTTACACCCTGCGACTCGTCCCGCACTACCTCGCCCCGTACCGGGTACGAACGCCTTCTCCCCACGGAGGTACGGGAGCCGTGTCGGATCACTTGGTGGCCGTGAACGCGCTCGCCCGCCGCGCGGAGATCTGGGAGCCGCAGGACTACGAGCTGGTCGGCGACCTCCCCGGGCCGTACCAGCGCCTCCAACCCGAGATCGGGGACGGGCAGGCAGTCGCCATCGCAATCCAGGCGATCCGACGCCATCACACGGTGAACGTCGACCACACCGAGCAGCACGGCGAAGCGATCGTCATCGAGACCCGTCGCCTCCCCCCGGCACTGGACGATATCCAGCTCGGTCCCCGAGTCCTCGTGTACGTGCCGTACTGGTATGTGGAGGGGGACGACGGGCGGATCGTGCTCGACGCGGTCACCGGTCGCCGCACCACCGAGGAGGAGCTCCCCTAGGTGCCCCTCCCCCCCGCCGACCGTAAAATACGTTCCTACCTTGCGTCGGTCCGTGATCCTCGAACAGCACCGGGTCGGACCGTATCTCAATTTCACCTATCTCGTGGCGAGCGGCGAGGGAGGCGACGGGGTCGTCATCGACCCCTCCTACGGCATCGAGCCGGTGCTCCACTCGATCGACGCGCATCGGGTCAAGGTACGGTACGTCCTCAATACCCACAGCCACGCCGATCACATCGCCGGAAACGGGGAGGTGCGCGAGCGAACGGGGGCCCAGGTCGTC
>JBEKEW010000004.1:0-25190 GCA_050013635.1 Thermoplasmata archaeon
TGATGTTCCCCGGCGCGGACTTGAAGATGGCCCGGTTGACCTGATCGATCGGAGCGACCGTGCTCGCGTAGTCCTGGATCAGCCACGCCTTGAACGAGGCCGTATAGTTCGAATACGGTCCCCCGACCTCGCTGTACGTGGCGTTGATCGCGGCCAACGTGTAGCTATGGTTCCCCCACTCGGCGTAGAACCGTTGGGGGAAGGAGTAGACCTGCGCCGAGTAGTTCACGAACTCGGCGTGGGCCGCGACGATCGTCATCCGGTACGGATCGTAGATCTCGTCCAGGAACTTCGCCTCGGAGTAGCATATCGAACTCGTGTAGTCGTAGTGAGAGTAGTTCTTCTCCGCGAGCGCCGTACCAAAGGATAGGGCCTGGGCGCAGAACGCGGCGGGAGTGGGATACTGGGTGCTGGAGTTCGCGACCACAACGAAGAGGGTGGAGTTCTCAGGAGCGACCTGAGCGAGCAGGTTCTGGGCCTGCTGAGACTGGCTCCCCGAGACGCCGTTCCCGGTGGAAGAGTAGTTGATGTACTGCGAGGAGAGCGCCGCCATCGGAATGATGGCGATCAGCGCGATGAGCCACACCACCAGAACGAGGCGCCGTCGGCGACCCTTGAAGAGGAGCCGGGAGAGGCCGTGGCCCTTCCCTTCGAGGTCGTCGATCCCCATCGCCGGGTCGACGTGCGGCCCGGGTTTAATGAGCTTTGGCTCTCACCCGAGGCGGTTCGCGCGGTGGGCTTCCCTCCCCTGGGTGCCTTCCTCCCGAGGCCGTTGCCCCGCCGGAGGGGCCCGGCGGACACCGGAGCGATCTGGACGAGGGCCCCGGTAGGTCGGAGGCCGATCACGCCCCCCGAGAGAGGGTTAATTCGTTCGCACAACGTGTCCTGCTCATGCCCTCCTCCCGTCCGGCTTCCGATAGGTGGGAATCGAGCCACGCCTTCCTGCCCGGTCCCCGGGCGCAGCGGGCCCCCACCGGCCGGGGCATCTTGGACGGCATGTCGTTCGCGGTGAAGGATGTCCTGGATGTGGAGGGGATCACCACGGGGAGCGGTAACCCCGACTGGCAGAGAACCCACCTCCCGGCTCGGTCGACGGCGCCGGCCGTGGCGCGATGGCTCGCCTCCGGCGGTCGGATGGTGGGTAAGACGATCTGCGACGAGTTGGCGTTCAGCTTGGAAGGAGCGAACTTCCACTACGGCACACCGCGGAATCCTAGGTGTCCGGGCCGGTTGCCGGGAGGGTCGTCCAGCGGGTCGGCGGCGGCGGTCGCCGGGGGTCTCGTGGACGGAGGCTTGGGATCGGACACCGGGGGATCGGTCCGAGTTCCCGCCAGCTTCTGCGGGATCTTCGGGTTCCGGCCCACGCACGGTCGGGTCCCCGTGCGGGGGATGACCCCGCTGGCCCCGACGTACGACACGGTGGGGTGGTTCGCCCGGGACGGCCGAACCCTCCAGCGGTTCGGTCGCGCTCTGTCGATGGGCCGTCGTGCACGGCCTCCGCGCCAGCTCCTCCTCGTCGCCGATGCCTGGGAGCTGGTCGAACCCCGCTCCGCCGCCCCGCTGCGCGACGCCGCCGACGCACTGGGGATCCGCGGGGAGGTTCGGATCTACGATGGCGATCCGACGGCGTGGTACGAAGCGTACCGAGTGTTGCAGGGTGCCCAGATATGGTCGCAGCACCATGAATGGATCGAGAGGGTCCACCCCCGGTTCGGACCCCGGACCGCTGAACGGTTCGCCGCCTCGAGCAGGATCACGCGGGCGGAGGTCGCCGAGCAGGCCCGATTCCGCCGACGCGTCGCCCGACGCCTGAAGGACCACGTCCGGGACGGACGCGCCCTCGTCCTGCCCGCCAGCCCGTGCATCGCGCTCTCGCGCCGCCGCTCGCTCGCCGCTCGCGCGGCGTTCTATCCGCGGGCGCTCGCGCTGAATTCCGCCGCCGGCCACTCCGGCCTCCCCGAGGTGGTGCTCCCATTGGCCGTGGCCGAGGGATGTCCCATCGGGCTCGGTGTCATCGCGGCGGCATATCGGGACGAGAGCCTCCTGGCCCTGGCCGCCTCCGATCGCACCGCCCGCCTCGCCCGCTCGTGCCGGTCCTCTTCCCCCGGCCCGGACCGATAGCGGGGCGCGGAGCGCGCCGTTGCGTCCCCTTCCGCAGGGCCGGGCCCGCCCCTGCCGGGACCCTCGGGGCCGGTCGGAGAAGGGTCGCGCCCGAGGCCCACGAAAACCCTTATGGACCCACTTCGGTTCCCGGCGCCGATGACGCAAGGCACCTCGTCGGGGGAGCCGATCGATGTGCTCGTCGCGGGCACGCGCGACCTGCTGCGCCCCGAAGAGATCGTCCGCGACGCGACCCGCGACATCATCAAGGACGAGATCCGCCGGCACATCGAGAAGACCCTGAAGGAGGATCCCGAGCTCGCGCAGGACCTGCGAGATTCGGTCCGCCAACTGCTCGAAGCCCGTGCGCTCGAGTACGCTGCGCTCCTCCAGGTAGGTACGTGCACCGCGCGGCTCGGACTGTCGACCCTCCCCGAGTCCGTGCGCAAGAAGCTGAAGCAGGACATCGCCAAGCTGCTCGCCCGCGAGCTCGGGGGCATCGTCGAGCAGTCGCTCTGACGAGCGCCGACTACTGCCGGATGAGTTCGATCCAGATCCCGTCCGGGCCGACGTAGTACGCGACGACGATCCGGCGCCCGTCCTTGAACTGGGTCTGGAGCCGCGCGCCCTCGGCGCGGAGCCGGCGTGCGACGGCCGGCAGATCTCCGGTCCGAACTCCGATGTGGTCGAGGCCCTCGCCCGCGACGAACCGGGTCGCGAACTCCGAGCCCGCCGGATACCAGTTCAACTCCAGATGCTGCTTCGAGCGAGGGTCCCGCAGGAGCACCCAGACGCCTCCATGGTGCATCGTCCCGCGTCGGACCTCCTTCAGGCGAAGACCCCGCGTGAAGAAGCGCAGGGCGCGGTCGAGATCCGTGACGCGGATCCCCGTGTAGTCCACGTACATGCCCTTCATGCGACAACTCCTCGCGCCCTCGAGGGGCGGGCCCGAGGGGGTTCCCGGCCGGCGCTCGTGGGCGCGGGCACTCGTTCGACGAGCTCGCGAACCCCGTTCACGAGCGCCGCAACGTCCCGCCGGTTGTTGTAGAGGTAGAACGAGGCCCGAACGCTTCCCGTGAGTCCGCGCCGCTCGTACCACGAATGGACGCAGTGCATCCCCGAACGGACGAGCACGCCCCAACCCTCGTCGAGGAACAGGGCGGCGTCGTGGGGATCGATCCCATCGATCGTGAAGCCGAAGATGCTCGGCCGATCGCGGGGGTCGGCCGGTCCGAGCACGTGGATCCGGGACTCCCCGGCAAGTCCCTGGGTCACGTGCCGGTTGAGATCTCGTTGGGCGGTCTCGATCTCCTCACGGCCGATCCGTTCCAGGTACCGGACCCCCGCGTGGGCTCCGATGATCCCTCCATAGTTCTGCAGACCGGCTTCGAACCGGTGGGGAGGCGGACGGAGTTCATGATCGGTGAGCGTGGTCCACCGTACGGTCTCTCCGCCGACGACGAGCGGTCGCAATCGGTCGAGCGCCCCCGGGGCCCCTACGAGGATCCCCGTACCTGTCGGTCCCAACATCTTGTGCGCGGAGACCGCGTAGAAGTCCGTGCCGACCCGATCGAATTCCACCGCTCGATGGGGAGCCGCCTGGCATCCATCGAACAGCGTCTGGGAGCCTCGATCGTGGGCGCGCTCCGTGATCTCCCGGATGGGAAGCGATCGCCCATCCAGGTTCGACGTGTGGAAGAGACTGACGAGACGGATCCGGCGGGCGAGCGCCCGCTCGAACGCTTCGGCGTCCCACGCGCCATCGGGGCTCAGCGGAAGGATCTCCAGCCGGATCCCGCGCTCCTGCTGGAGCCGCTGCCAGACCACGAGATTGGAGTTGTGCTCCTGATCGGAAACGAGCACTCGGTCCCCCTTCTTCCAGGCGAGGCCGCTCGCCACGAGGTTGATCGCCTCGGTCGCGTTCCGGAGGAAGACGACGCCGCGGGGGTCCCCCACCCCGAGGAAGCCGGCGAACGCGGTGCGCGCCTCCTCGAACCGGCGCGAGACCTCCTCGGAGAAGCGGTGCAGGCTGCGGCCGGCGCACCCCGGGTACTCCGAGTAGTACTCCTCCATCGCGCGCAGGACGGAGTCGGGTACGAGCGACATGCACGCAGAATCGAGGTAGGCGATCGGCGGACGACCCCGACGCGGTCGGAGGGCCGGAAAGTCGGCGCGCACGCGAGCGAGGTTCACGGGGGGTTCCTCTGCAGCGCCTCGGTCGCGGCCAGGAGCGCGGCCGCGCCGTGCACGAGCGCGGCCTCGGGGGGAGCGAACTGGGCACTGTGCAACCCGGCGGGCCTTCCGGGGACGCCCACTCCGAGCTCGAAGAACGTCCCGGGGACTCGCTCGAGGTAGCGGGCGAAGTCCTCGGCGCCCATCAGCGGCTCCTCGAGCTCGACCACCCGGCCCGGGCCGAACTCGGCGCGCAAACCCTCGGCGACGATCCGAGTGGCCTTCGCCGGATTCCACAGCGCCGGGTAGCCTGCGTAGTACTCGACCGTCACCTTCGCTCCCAGGCTCGCGGCGATCGACCGGACCCGTCGACGGAGCGCGGCCTCCATCGTCACGCGCGTCTCGGGGCGGAAGGTGCGGACCGTTCCGTCCAGCACGACCTCCTCCGGGAGGATGTTGTGCCGGGTGCCGCCGTGGATCTGTCCGACGCTCACGACCACCGGATCGACGGGGCTGCGGACCCGGCTGACGAGGGCCTGGAGGCCGACGACGATTTCGCACGCCACCAGGATCGCGTCCGGCCCGAGGTGCGGTGCCGCGGCGTGACCCCCCCGACCCCGGACGTGGATGCGGAACCGGTCCGCCGCGGCCATCGCCGCCCCGGTCCGGGTGCCGACCGATCCGATCGGGACGATTGGATCGACATGCTGGCCCACGACGTAATCGACCTTCGGCCGGTCGAAGCAGCCACGTCGTAGGAAGGGAAGCGCCCCTCCTTCCTCTCCTTGTTCCTCGGCCGGCTGGAAGAGGAGACGGACCGTTCCGCGGATCTCCGAACGCCGGGGCGCGAGGACCGCCGCCGCTCCGAGCAGCGCCGACATGTGGATGTCGTGCCCGCAGGCGTGCATCCGTCCGGGGTTCCTCGAGCGGAAGTCAAGGCCGGTCTCCTCCGTGACGGGAAGGGCGTCCATGTCGGCGCGCAGCGCCACCACCGGGCCGGACCCTCCCCCGACGATCGTCGCGAGAACGCCGAGGAAGCCGTCGTCGTACGTCGTTGGCTCGATGCCGAGCTCTCCGAGCGCGGCGACCACCCGATCTCGAGTGTGCGTCTCCTGGTTGGAAAGCTCGGGGTCCTCGTGGAAGGCGATCCGCCACGCCCGCATCCGAGGGAGGACGTTTCGGGCCGAGCGCGTCCACCGGCCTGCGACCGGAGCCATCGGCCCACTAGCGAGGCGTGCGATATAAGGGCGGTCGCGCCGGGCCGCTCACGTTCCGCGGCTCCGGAGCATCCGGGCGATCGGCACGAGGATGCGGCGTACCGTCCCGGGTCCGAAGGAGCGGACGAACTGCTGCTCGAGCGCGCTCGCGACGATGACCCCGTCCGCGCCGTACGCCAACGCCTGTGCGGCCGTGGCACGGTCCCGGATGCCGAACCCCACCAGGACCGGCGTCGCCGGCGCGGCCCGGTGCGCCGTCCGAACGATCGGCGCCAGGTCGATCCGCTCCGCGGACCGTGCGGTTCCGGTGGTTCCGTAACGCGCCACCAGGTACAGGAAACCTCGCGTCGCGCGCGCGAGCCGCCCGGTCCTCTCCTCCGAGACGCCGGGGGCCGCGAGGAGGACCAGATCGATCGACGATCGCCCCGCGGCCTCGATCCACCCCGGTGCTTCCTCGAGCGAAAGGTCCGGAACGATGAGCCCGCTCGCACCGGCGCGCTGGATATCGCCGAGCGCGCGATCGAGTCCGTGCCGCCAGAACGGGTTCGCGTAGCTCATGACGGCGGTCGGGAGGATTGCGCTCGCGATCTCGAGCGACTCCACCAGGTCGCCCCAGCCGGTCCCGTCGGCGAGGGCCCGGTCCGCGGTCGCTTGGAGGATCGGTCCGTCCGCGATTGGATCGGAGAATGGAAACCCGAGCTCGAGCGCCGTCGCGCCGCACGCCCGGGCGGAGTCGACGACCGCCCCGAGCCGTCGTGTGCGGGCCTTGTCGACCATGACGTACGGGACGAGCGAGGCGCGTCCCTCGGCCCGGGCGGCGGAAAGGGCCTCAGCGAGCCGAGGCACGTCCGACCACCTCCAGGTCCTTGTCGCCGCGGCCGGAGAGGGTGACGACGATCTTCTCTCGGTGGGGACGTCGCCGCGCCTCCGCGACCGCGGCGTAGAGCGCGTGGGAGGACTCGAGCGCCGGCAGGATCCCTTCGTCCTCGGCGAGCCAGTGGAACGCGCGGAGGGCCTCGTCGTCGTGGACCGCGATGTACCGGGCCCGTCCGCTGTCCTTCAGCCAGGCGTGCTCGGGCCCGACGCCGGCGTAGTCGAGCCCCGCACTGATGCTCTCGGTGTCGGAGATCTGGCCGTCCTCATCCTGCAACACGTAGGAGAAGGTGCCGTGCAGGATCCCGGGCCTCCCGTGCGCGAGCGACGCGGCACCGGTCGCGTGGTGCCGAGGCCCCCCGGCCTCGACCCCCAGGAACTCGACGTCCGTCCGGCGCAACGGGTGGAACGTTCCGATCGCGTTCGACCCACCGCCGACGCACGCGACCGCGAGGTCCGGGAGCCGCCCGAACGACGCGCGCGATTGCCGGGCGATCTCCCGGCCGATCACGCTCTGGAACTCCGCGACGATCGACGGGAAGGGGTGGGGTCCGACCGCCGAGCCGAGCAGGTAGTGGGTCGTGCGCACGCTCGCGATCCAGTCCCGCATCGCCGCGTTGATCGCGTCCTTGAGCGTTCTCTGACCGGTCGTGACCGGCACGACCTTCGCCCCGAGCAGCTCCATGCGGAGGACGTTCGGGCGCTGGCGCTCCATGTCGACCGCGCCCATGTACACCTCGGTCTCGAGGCCGAGCGCCGCTCCGATCATCGCCGTGGCGACGCCGTGCTGTCCCGCCCCGGTCTCGGCGATGAGCCGCGGCTTTCCCATCCGTTGCGCGAGCAGTCCCTGGCCGAGGGCGTTGTTGAACTTGTGCGCCCCGCCGTGGACGAGGTCCTCGCGCTTCAGCCAGATCTCGGCGCCCCCCGCGCGCCGGGTCAGCCGCTTCGCCAAGTACAACGGCGTCGGCCGTCCGGCGAGCGTTCGCGACAGTCGGCGATGTTCGGCCCGGAACGTCGGGTCCCTGCGCGCGGCGTGCCACTCCCGTTCCAGCTCGGTGAGCGCCGGGACGAGGGTCTCGGGGACGAACGCGCCCCCGTACGGGCCGAACCGCCTAGGCATGGCCCGCCTCCCAGCGGTGGACGGCGTCCAGAAACGCGAGCATGCGCTTCGGATCCTTGACCCCCGGGGCCGATTCGATCCCGCTCGATACGTCCACGCCCCACGGGGCGACCTCGGTCAGCGCGGCCTCGACCGTCTCGGGGGTGAGCCCCCCTCCCAGCACGATCTTGCGGCCGGGAGCGCTCGCGACGATCCCGGCGCAGACCCCCCAGTCGGCGGGCACGCCGCCCCCTCCGGGCCGCGCTCCACCGGCGGCGTCCAGATGGATGAGCGAGGCGACGTCGCTACCGGGGAGCTGCGGGACGGGGTCGCCGCTCCCCGACCTCGGGACGGGGAGCGAGGGGACGAGATGGCGGCGGACGACGGTGTCGAGCCCCACCGGGATCGCGCCGTGCACCTGGACCCGGTCCGTTCCCATCTCCTCGAAGATGCGCTGGATGAGTTCGGGAGCCGGATCGACCGTCACCGCCCAGATCTCGCGATTGCTCGGGACGGCCTCCGCCAGCTTCGCCGCCCGTTCGAGAGGGATGTTGCGCGGCGAGGCGGGCACGCCGATGACGAAGCCCGCGGCTCCCCATTCGGGCACGAGTTCGATCGTCGCCGGATCGCTCAATCCACAGAACTTCACGAACGTCCTCATGATCCTCCCCTCGGCATGCTTCCGACCCGGCGCACCGCGGCCACGAACCCGGCGGGGTCGGAGGAACGAGCGAGCGCGGTCCCGACCAGGACCCCGTCCGCCCCCCAACGGCGGAAGCGTGCCGCATCCTCCGGTCCCTCGATCCCGCTCATCCCGATCAGAGGTCGCAGGCCCCCGGCCCGTCCGAACGTCTCGGCCACGACGTCCGGCCGGAACCGCAGGGAGTCCAAATCCCGGAGGTTGATGCCGTAGACGTCCGCGCGGACATGATCCGCCACGGCGAGTTCCTCCGCGGCGTGGAACTCGAGCACCACCTCGAGGCCGGCCGCATGCGCCCGGTCCGCGAGCTCGGCGAGCGGAAGCGAGAGCCGCCCTTCCGTCTCGAGACGTGCGAGGCGGAGGATCGCGGCGGCGCCGGCGCGCCGCGCGGCGTCGATCTGGACCGGATCGATCACGAAATCCTTGAAGAGCACGGGGAGCCGGGTCCGGGCGGAGAGCGTCGTGACGTCCTCGGGCGCACCCGCGAACCGAGGGGTGGTCGCCAAACAGGAGAGACCCGCGGCTCCCCCGGCTTCGGCGATGCGAACGAAGGCGTCGAGGTCGACCCGCGGGAGGTTCGGTTCGCGCGCCCCCGGGGACGCACGTTTGTGCTCGAGCAGGAGGGCCCAGGCGTGATCGGCGGAAGCGATCGAGGCGCGAAGGCTGACCGGCGGCCGGTGGGCGACGGACGGAACCCCTGTCGCATACGCCGGCGAGCGGATCGTTCGTTGGATATCGGGAAGGAGGTCGTCGAGGAACGCCATCGTCACTCCTCCGCTGCCCACACCCGGGACGCCCCGAGGTCTCGGAGCCGGCCGAGCAGCTCTTCGGCGGCTCCCGAATCGAGGGCGTCCGTAGCTCGGGCCACACCGGCGCGCAGCGTCGGGGCATCGCCCCGGACCCACAGGGCGGTTCCGCTCGTGAGCAGGACGCTGCCCCGGCGAGCCCCTCCGCCTCCGGCGAGGAGCCGCTCGGTCTCGGCCGCTGCCTCCGGGGCCGGAAGCGGGCCGTTGGAACCGCGCCGGTCATCGGGCTCAAGAAACCGGTGCGCGTCGACCACGAGCCGCCGTCGGCGACGCCCGTTCCAGACGAACAGCTCGGACGACCCGGCGGGGGAGAACTCGTCGGTGCCGTCCCGCGCGGCGAGCGTCGCGCCGGCGCGGACTCCGAGCCGCGGGAGGATCGCGGCGAACCGCCGGGCCGTCGCCCGATCGGGGGTGCCGACGACCTGGTACGGCACCTGGGCGGGGTTCGTGAGCGGTCCGAGCTGGTTGAACAGCGTGCGGATCCCGAGCGCGCGCCGGACGGACGCTACGGCGCCGGTCGCGGGATGAAAGAGCGGGGCGTGCAGGAAGGTGATCCCTTCTCGTCGGTAGCTTTCTCGCGCAAAGGCACGGGACGCCAAGTACGGGAGACCGAGGGCTTCGATGAGGTCGCTCGATCCTGCATAGCCCCGCTGCGCCCCCCGCAGGCTCCGGTTCCCATGTTTCGCGACCGGCGCACCGGCGGCGCGGACCACGAAGGCCGAAACGGTACCGACGTTGAACGCGGGCCGTCGGGCCCCGCCGGATCCGCACAGGTCGATCGCCCGGTTCGCGCGAGGCCCGGGGAACGGAACGGCGCGACGACGGAGCTCTCGCGCGAACGCGGTGATCTCTCTCGGGCTCTCTCCGCGCGTCGCGAGCGCCGCGAGCAGCGCCGCGCGCTCCACGTCGGGCGTCGAATCCCGGACCAGCAGATCGGCGGCCGACCGGACCTCGGCGGGGCGGAGTTCGTGGCCGTCGACGACCCGCTGGAGCAGCCGCGCGATCAACGGTGGACCTCGGCGAGGTAGTTGCGCAGGATCGTCGACCCGCGCTCGGTCAGGTACGACTCGGGATGGAACTGAACGCCCACGACCGGGCGACGCCGGTGGCGCATCGCCATGACCGTGCCGCGCGCGGTGGAGGCCGTCACCTCCAACGCCGGTGGGACGTGCCGCGCGTCGACGACAAGGGAGTGGTACCGGGCGGCCGCGAACGGAGACGGCACCCCTCGGAAGAGTCGATCGTTCCCGTGCCGCACCGCTGCGGTGGCGCCGTGGACCGGGGCCTCGGCGTGGATGACGCGGCCGCCGAAGTACTCCCCGATCAGCTGGTGGCCGAGGCAGACTCCGAGGATCGACCGCTCGGGGCTGTATTCGCGCAGCACGCGCCGCGCGAGCCCCGTCACGCGCCGGTCCTGCGGGTGGCCGGGGCCGGGAGAGAACACGAAGCCGTCCGCATCGTACTCGGTGACCTCGGCCCACGGCGCAGTGTAGCGAAGGGTGCGGACCTCGGCGCCCGCGGTGCGTAGCGCCTGGTCGACGTTGTAGACGAACGAGTCCTCGTGATCGATCAGGAGGATCCTCATCGGCTCCCTCCGACCAAGGTCGTCTCGACCTGAGCGAGCTTGGTCAGGACCTCGCGGTACTCGCGCCGCGGCTGGGACTGCCAGACGATCCCGGCTCCGGCAGCGGTGTGCAGGTACCGGCCCGCGGCGAAGCCGGTGCGAATGGCGAGCGCCCAGGCGGCATCGCCGTTCCCGCGCAGGAGCCCGACGGCGCCGCCATACGGCCCCCGCCAGGTCCGTTCCTCCTTTCGGATGATCCGGGTCGCCCGGATCTTGGGCGCGCCGCTCACGGTCCCCGCCGGGAACGTCGCCGCGAGGGCCTCCCAGGGGCCGACGTCGCTCCGAAGACGCCCGCCGACCCGGCTGATGAGGTGCTCGAGGCGAGCGAACCGCTCGCTGCGTTCCTTCCAGAGGACGCGGACCGTCCCGGCTTGAGAGATCCGGCCGTGGTCGTTCCGGCCGAGGTCGACGAGCATCCGGTGCTCGGCGAGCTCCTTCGGGTCCCGCGCGAGCGGACGACGGCCGCGGCGGGCATGTCCCCGCGGCAGCGTGCCCGCGATCGGACTGACGTACGCGCGGCCTCCGTCGACCTCGAGCACCGACTCCGGGCTGGCGCCGACGACCTCTCGGTCGTCGAAGCGTAGGTAGTAGAAGTACGCGAACCGTTCGTGCCGGCGCAGCCGGCCGGCGCGCGCGAGGAGGTCCCCGGGCCGGGCCCAACTTCGGCGGGTCCCGACGACCACCTGGAACGCCTCGCCGTCCCCGATCGCTTCCCGCGTGCGTGCGACGGCTCGTTCGAACGGACGTTGCGCGAGCGTCTCCCGCACGGGCCGGCCCGGGTACCGGCTCTCCCGAGAGGCGCGCGATCGCACCGGCAGCCGGGCGACCCGCTCGCACCGGAGACGGTCGACGACGGCGAACTCCCCGAGCGGGAACGGGGACCCCGGGGGCACGACCCGCAGGAGGGGCTCGAAGATCGACACGGTGTCGAATCCAACGTATCCGATCAGCGCGCGGTCGCGGCGCCCTCGAAGCGCGCGCGCGGTTCGTTCCTCGAGCGTGGCGACGGTGTCGCGGGAGCCCAGCACGAAACGCTCGCGAGGTTCCACGAACGATGCCGCCCAACGGCCGGGAGTTCCCGGTGCGTCGCCGCGTTCGATGTACCCGGCGCACGCAGCGCCCTGCGCGCGTCGGACGAACGCGCTCCACGGATCGGTCATCGGCCCGCTTCCTCGACCAGCGCCCGGTGGAGCGCGCGCAAGGCCGCCCGCGCCTTCGGGATCGGGACCGCGAAGGAGAGCGAGCGGGGCGTCGCGCTGAGCCCCTCTCCGTGCGCGAGGACCCCCGCGGGGATCCGCCCGAGATCGTGGAGCACGCCCTCCCCGATCGCCGTGAGGAGGCCCACCGGGAACGGTCCGTCGACCGCGGCGCCTCCTCCCGTGGAGAGCGGAGCGAGCGCCCGCGCCGCGGCCCGCCCCTTCGCCCGTTCGACGACCACGCTCAGGAGCGTCGAGGAGGTGAACAGCGTCACGATGTTGACCCGCGCGTCGGCGAGGCGACGAGACACATCGGCCACGACCCCCGGCCGCTGACGGCCGCCGGGGACCCGGATCCGCACCAGGCCGAGCGGCTCGAGGAGTGCGACCGCCCGCATCCTGCCCGGACCTCGGGGAGGGCCGATGGTGGTCACCTCCCGCGGGTCGTCCAGCGAGCGGACCGCGATCTCGACGCCGGCCGTGCGCGCCGGCTCGATCGTCAGTGGGTGAAGGACCTTCGCTCCGAACTGGGCGAGCTCTTCGGCCTCCTCGTAGGAGAGCCGACGGATCGGGCGGGCGGCGGGAACGAGCCGGGGATCGGCCGTCAGTACCGAGACCCCACGCTTGACGAGCTCGACCCGCTCGGCGCCAAGGATCGCGGCGATCGCGGTCGCCGAGTAATCGGATCCGCCGCGCCCCAGGGTCGCGACGCGCCCGTCCACGCTGCGGCCGAAGAATCCGGTGACGACGGGGATCTTGCCCCGGCGCAGCAGCGGGAGAATGCCGGCGCGGACCGGGGCGGTGGAACGGTCGATGAGGACGTTCGCCGCCCCGTAGTGGTCGTCGGTGGTGAGGCCCAGATGGTCGGCTTCGACACCGACGGCGGGCAGGTCCGCGTTCCGCAGACGGACAATGAGCCAGTCGACCGCGAGCCGTTCGCCCATGCTCAGGATCCGGTCGGAGGTCTGGAGGTCGATGCGGCCGGCGCGTTCGACGGAGCCGAGGAGACGGTGCAGGCCGGCGAGATGCGCGCGACCGATCGCGGAGAGTTCGGGGTGCTGGGCCGCGATCCGAGCGAGGCCCTCCCGGTGCCGACGAACGGCGCGCGGCTCATCGATCAGGCGCCGGAGCTCGTCCGTCACCCCCTCGCGCGCGGAAACGACGAGCACGACCGGCGTGCGGGCCCGGCGCATCGCACGGACACGGTCGACGATCGCGGCGGGGCGAGCGAGCGACGCGCCCCCGAATTTCAGCACCACCGGGGCCGACGGCCGTTTCGTCACGCGGCGGCCCCTCCCCCGTCGAGAAGCCCTTCCGCGTGGGCGAGCTCGGCGTTCGACACGGAGCCGCCGGCGCCGCCCCGCACGGCGTTGTGCACGAGCAGATAGAACCGCAGGTACGGGGGCTCCCAGCGCACCCGGCCGATCGAGACCGCCATCCCGCGCGCGCGATGCGGGGTCCCGGCCCATCGGTCCCGGACCGGCTGAGGCCGGTCGGCCTCGGGCCGAAGGACGATGGGGGGGTGCGGAAGTGTCGGGAGGGCGCGCCCGGCCAGAGGGTCGAACCGGCGCCATGCCTCCACGAGCTGCGCGCGGCTCGGGCGGCGGCGCGCGACGACCGTGATCGCTTCGAGGTGTCCGTCCCGTACCCCGACCCGCGCGCACTGGGCGAGGACCGGTTCGGGGCGGGGCCGGATGCGCCCGTTCCGGGCGGTTCCGAGGATCCGCTGGGTCTCCTCGGCGACCTTCTCCTCCTCCTCCCGGATGAACGGCACGACGTTGTCGGTGATCGTGAGCGACGCGACGCCGGGGAAGCCGGCGCCGGAGAGCGCCTGGTAGCTCGCGAGGTGGACCTCCCGGGGCGCGACGAGCCTCCAGATCGGCGCCAGCCCGAGCACCAGGCCCGTCGTCGTACAGTTCGGATTGTTGACGAGGAGCCCGCCGCGTCGGCGGAGGCCCACGAGCGCGCGCAGATGCGCCGCGTTCACCTCCGGGACGAGCAGCGGGACGTCGGCGTCCATCCGGTGATCGGCCGAGTTGCTGAAGACATGGATGCCGCGGCGCCGGCACTCGGATTCGATGACCCCCGCGGTCCCGGACGGGAGGGCCCCGAAGACGACGCGCACTCCCCGCGCGCGCAGCTCACGCGGCCCGAGCGGTCGAAGCCGCTCTCGGCCCAAGCCCGCCGGCACCTCCTCTGGAAGCTGCCAGAGCTCCTCGAGGCGCTTGCCGGCGGAGCGATCCGAGCCGACCAGGAGCGGAGGAGCGAAGAACGGGTGGTCGTCGAGCAGGCGGGCGAAATGTTGGCCGATGTACCCGCTCGCACCGAGAATGGCGGTGGGGATCGGTGCCTCGCGTGCGCTCATGGGAGGTACCCTCCGCGATAGGCGAGATCGGCGAGCGCGATCGCACCGACGTTCTCGATCACCACGACCGCTCGGGGGACGATGCATGGATCGTGCCTCCCGCCGACGACCAGCTCGGCGGACTCGTGCGTGACGAGGTTGACCGTCCTCTGCGCCCGCGCGATCGACGAGGTCGGCTTGACGGCGGCACGGTAGACGATCGGCATCCCGTCGGCGAGGCCTCCCAGGATCCCGCCCGCGTGGTTCGAGGTCGTTCGGACCGTCTCCCCGTCGAAGCGGAACGGATCGTTGTGCTCGCTGCCGCGCATGCGGGCTGCGCGGAAGCCGGCACCGAACTCGATCGCCTTGACCGCCGGGATGGCGAAGACCGCATGCGCGATCTCGCCCTCGATCGAATCGAAGAACGGTTCGCCCAGACCGACCGGCACGCCGGTGATGCGGACCTCGACCACGCCGCCCACGCTGTCCCCGTCGCGGCGGGCGACGGCGATCTCCTCCTCCATCCGGGAGGTTGCGGCGGGGTCGGGGCATGCGACCTCGTTCGCGGCGGCCCTCCGGCGGACCTCCTCGAGCGACAGCGACTCGTCGACCGTCGCGTCGACCGACCCGATGCTCCTCGTGAATCCGGTGAGGTCGACGCCGATCGGAGCGAGCAGCTGACGAGCGATCGCCCCGGCGATGACGAGCCCGACCGTCAGACGGCCGGAGAAGATCCCCCCACCGGAGAGGTCCGCATCGGGCCCGTAGCGAACCCGCGCGGGATAGTCCGCGTGTCCCGGACGCGGGGTGTCGCGCATCCGATCGTACGCCCCGCGTTGGACGTCCTCGTTCGCGACGTGGGCCCGGAACGTCCCGCCGTCGCTGCGGCCGTCGCGGAGGCCGCGATCGACGATCATCCGATCCTCCTCCTGGCGCTTGGTCGCGAGCCGACGGCCGACCGGCCTGCGACGATCGAGCTCCCGCTGGATCGCGCTCGTGTCGATCGGGCTGCCGACGGGGATCCCCTCGATCTCCACCCCGACCTCGGGCCCGTGGCTCGTCCCAAAGATCGTGACCCGATACCGTTCTCCAAACCTCATCATGATGCGGTCTCCCTCTCGCGCACGAGGAGCGACAGTGAGGTCCAGAAACCGGGGAACGACTTTCGCACCGCCCGGGCATCGCCGATGCGGGACGGAGCATCCGCCGCGAGCGCCCCGACGGCGGCGCTCATGACGAGCCGGTGATCATCGAGGTGCTCGAGGACGAGGGGGCGCGGAGCGCCGGTGCCCTCGATCGTGAGCTCACCACCGGACGCGCGCACCCGGCCGCCGAGAGCACGGACGAGCCGTGCGGTCCCCGCATACCGATCGGATTCCTTGAACCGGACGTGGGCGGCCCCTCGAAGCCGGCTCTTCTGGCCCGGGATGAGCGCTGCGAGCACTCCCACGAGAGGATAGAGATCGGGCGCGTCCGTCAGGTCGACCGTCACCCCCCGGTGCAACGGCCCCGTCACTTCGGTCGCGGAACGGCCGTACCGGACCGCCGCTCCCATCCGTCGCACGATGTCGAGCAGGAGGAGGTCGGCTTGAGGCCAGCGCCGATCGATCCCGCGAACCGACACGCGCCCTCCGGTGAGGGCCCCCGCCGCCCAGAAGTAGGCGGCCGACGAAGCGTCCCCCGGGACGGTGAACGCCGTCGCGCGGTACGCTTGGCCGCCGTCGATCCGATAGTCGTGCGCGCGCCGGTGGATCCGAACCCCATGCGCCCGTAGGACCGCACAGGTCGCGTCGATGTACGTCCGCGACACCGAGCGCCCTCGCAGCCGGATCTCCGAACGGCCCTCGACCCGGGGCAGCGCCATCAGCAACGCCGAGAGATGCTGGGAGGTCTCGTCCGCCCGCACATCGATGCAGCCCGGGCCGATCGGTCCGCGGATCGTGCAGGGAAGGGCCCGACCCACCCGCTCCGTGCGGACCTGGGCTCCCAACGTCCGCAGCGCCTCGTACAGCTCGTCCATCGGCCGGGCGGGGAGTCGGCCCCGGCCGACCAGTCGGATCGGCCGGTCGGAGAGCGCCGCGACGGCGGTGAGGAACCGCAACGTCGTCCCCGACTCCCGGCAGTCGATCGTTCGCTGCCGGGAGCCCACGACCGGGGCGGGCCGGATCTGCCAGCGACCCGCCGAGCACCGGACCTGGGAACCGAGCGCAGCGAGACCGCGCGCGGTCGCGTGCGTGTCGTCCGAGTCGAGCGGTCGGAGGACCCGCGAGAGGCGGCCGGAGAGGTGGCCGGCGACCAGGGCACGGTGCGTGTAGCTCTTGGAGGGTGGCGGCGCGATCCCTCCCCGGGCGACGCCGGGGTTCACCGTGCGGATCATGAGGTCTCCTCGATGAGGCCCGACGCGGCGCGAGGGCGGAAGTCGACCCTCCGCACCTCGCCTCCTCTGGGAGAGATCACCGCCTGGACCCGCTCCGCCTGCTCGGGCGCGACGAGCACCGCAAGGGTGGGGCCCAGCCCACTGACCCCGCTCGCAGCGGCTCCCGTGCGTTCCAGCTGTCGGCGGAGGTTGGTGTAGTCGTACCCCAGTACCGACTCGACGAGCTCGGTGTTCCGCCCCATCGCACCCAGCAGATCCCCCGCGAGCGCTGCCTCGACCGCCGGCCGCGCTTCCGCAGCGCGCACGCGGAATCGCTCGCGCCACTCGGCGGACGGACGATGGGTGCCCGCCGGGATCCACAGAAGTACCGCCAACCCGGCGGGGGGCTCTCCGGTCCACAGGAGGGTCCGAGCGGCGTTGTCGGAAACGACGGCACCCCCGGCCAGCGAAGCGTACGCATCGTCGAACGCCCCGGTCGCGCTGAGGCCGATCTTCTGGGCGAGATCCGCCGAGAGCCGTGCCAGGACCACGGGATCGACCGGCGCGCCCGCGGCGCGCGCGATCGCGGCGAGGACCGCACCGCTCACGGCCGACGAGCTCTTCAACCCGCGCGCGGAAGGTATCGAAGATCGGATGTGGACCCGCGCCGAGGGCGTCCGGCCCGGTAGGAAATGCTCCACGCCGGCGGCGACGGAGGCGCGCACGAGAGGAGTGTCGCTGGGGTGCGCGATCGTGACGCTCGGGCCTCGGTGACCCGCCTCGAGATCGAGGTGGACCTCGGCCTCCACCCCCAGCGTGATCGCAGCGGCGGAGCCGATGCCGATCGGAAGCGCGTTCACGAAGGTGATCGCGCTGGAGGCGGTCCCTACGCCGTGCATACGACCTCCTTCAGGGCCTTCTCTTCCAGGGCGGGGGAGGGACGAGCGTCCCAGAACACTCCGAAGCTCTCGGCCGCCTGATAGACGAGCAACCGTCCGCCGTCCTCGTACGTCCCGCCGCGTTGGACGACCCTCGCGCGCAGGGAGGGGTGCTCCGGCCGGTAGACGAAGTCCAGAAGGTACGTCCCGGGGCCGCACCGTTCCTCCCACGTGACGTCCAAGGTGGGGACGTCGGAGCGTCCCGCGGGGGTCGCATGAACGATGAGGGAAGCGGCGGCCGACGTGGGCCGGGCGGTCTCGGCCCCGAACTCGCGGGCGATCCGAGCGACGTGGCCCACCGAGCGGCCCATGACCTCCGCGGAGACGTGCAGCTCGGCCGCGGCGACCAGGGTCGCACGCGCGGCGCCTCCGGTTCCGATCACGAGGAGGCGGTCGCCGGTCCACGCCCCCGCCTCTCGGAGCTCGCTCAGCCGGCGCACGAGCGCGCGGACGTCGAAGTTCTCCGCGCGCCAGGACCGATCGACGCGGGCGAGAACGTTCGCGCACCCGGCCTGCTCGGCGGCGCGCCCGACCCGGTCGGCGAGGCGCAACGCCGCTTCCTTCCAAGGGTGCGTGACGTTCAGGCCCCGCAGCCCATCTTCCCCGAGCGGGCGGAGCACGCTCGCGAACTCCTCCTCGGAGTCGATGTCGAGCGCGAGGTACAGGCCCGGCTTTCCCTCCTCGGACATCCACAGGCTGTGCACCGCGGGCGAGAGGGAATGACCGATCGGGTGACCCGTGACCGCGAAGAGCCGGCCGAACTCCCCCGCGTCGTAGAACCGCCGAAGCCGGTCGACCGGGATCTGGGACGGCTCCACCGGAGACTCTCCGCGCGGGCCGAGCACGTGCTCCGGAGGCGCCGCGTAGACGGCGGCGAACCCGAAGCGCGGTGCGAGCGCCCGGACCAGCGGTCCCGAGGCCCCCGTGGTGAGGACGACCTCGGGGTGGGTGCGCGTGCGCGGCTGGAGCAGCGGTCGGACCTCACGGTAGAACCGGCCCACGCCGCAGGGGAGAACGACCTTGACGATCGTGCCCGGAGGCGGGGGACCCGACAGGAGCTCTCCGACCTCGCGGGCCGTGTCGTTCGCCCGGAGGTGGCAGGACAGGATGAGCACGGGACGGCCGGGCCGTGCGCCGATGGCGGCGATCAGGGAGCGGTCGCGACGCATTTCCAGGTCGAGGTACGCGAACGGGAGGCCGGCGAGCGAGGTCAGTACGCTCGTCCGCTCTCGGAGGTCGTCCGCACCGTCGCCCCCTTCGCCGCGCGAACGGTAGGTCGCGACGAGCGGCAGGGGTGCCGGGAACAGCTCCGCGGCCCGCCGGAGATCCTCCGGGGCCCACCGGTCGAATCGGATCTCCGCCGCGTCGGCGCCGTGGTGGGGAAGGATCTCCAGCTCCGACCGAGTCGCCTCGACGGCCCGGGCCGGGACCGTTACGATGACCAAGGGAAGATCCGATGTCATCGCTCCTCGATCGTCTCCGCGACCGCCACGCCGAGATGCCGGCCGGCCGCGAGCGACACCCCATAGACCTCCGACCCGACGTGAAGATCGGTCGTCGCGACCCGGCCTTCGGGGGTGGTCAAGCGGACCGTTTCGGCCTCCTGGAGGAACACCGTGAACGTGCGACCTTCCCGCTCGGCCTCGACCAGGACGAGCGGTCGTCGCTCGATCTTGATGCGGCCGACCCGAACCGAGCGGGACGCTCCGTCCGGGGTCGCGATGAGCACAGCGTCTCCCGCGACGAGCTCGCTCAGGTACCGGGTCTCTCCGTTCGCGAGGAGGGTGTAGGAATGGGCCGCCCCGGCGTTCACGCGGAACGGCCGCGGGCGCGTGTAGCGCGATCCGATCGCCTCGCTCGCGACGTGGAAGAGGAACGCGGCGGCGCTCCCGACGAGCAGGCCCTCCTCCGGCCGCAGGAGCGAGGTGGTGTCGACGATGACGCGGTCGCCGCTCCCGACCGGGACGATCCGGCGGATGGGAACGCGTTCCAGCGTCAGCGGGATCGAGCGGCTCTCCAGCACGGCCTCCACCCGGTCGATATCGTCCGGTCGGTCGATCTCGACCACGATCGAGTCGGCCCCGTGTTCCAACGCCCCGAGGAACCCCGGTATCTCTTCGGGACGATGGGTGACGACCCACAACGTGCCGGGGCGGGAGCGGGCCGCGACGAGGTTCTCGAGTGGGATGACCCGCTCCTGGCTCCAACGTACCGCCACCGGTCGGCCCGCGCGGAGGAGCCCGAGAACGGCCTCCATATCCGAAGGAGCCGAGACGGGAACGATGGGGATCTCCTCTCGCCCCGGTGCGGGGCCGACAATGCGGTCGCCGGTCCGGTAGTACACCTCCCGACCCGAGGCCGGCTCGGATGGAACGCCCGTCGCCGGGAGCACGAAGCGATGGAACCCCCGACGTTCGGCCCGCGCGACGAACGTCCGCATCGCCTCGGCATCGGAGGCGGTCGGGCATAGGACGAGCCGATCCACCGACATCGTCCCTACGCAGCACCGTGGAGGATCGCGGCGATCGGTCGGGCGATCGCGGAGACCGGCTTCCGCTGGAACAGGTTCCGCCCGATACAGATCCCCGCGGCGCCGACCGTCACGGTCTCGTGGACCAGTCTCAGGAACTCCGAATCCCGGTCGAGGCGCGGACCTCCTCCAAGGAGGAGCGGTACCGGCGTGGTCTGGACGAGGCGACGGTACTCTTCGAGCGAGCCGGGGTACCCGGTCTTGACGATGTCCGCACCGGTGTCGGCCGCGGCCCGGCACGCGTGCCGGATCTCATCCGGCGTCCCGCCGTTCGGCTTCTTGACGTAGGTCATGCACATGAGGGGGAGCCCGATGGAGCGGCATTGATCGACCGAGATGCCCAGGGAGCGCAGCATCTCGGCCTCCTCGGCCACGCCGAAGTTCACCTGGATCGATAGGAGGTCCGCACCGAGCGCGATCGCCTCCTCGGCGGTCCCGACCAGGACCTTCAGGTTCGAGTTCGGGGCGAGGCTGGTCGACGCCGAGATGTGGACGCCGAGGAGCGTCGTCGGAGCGAGGACCGGGACGAGCGGCGCCACCGCCCCCTTGGTGACGACCACCATGTCGACCCCCGATGCCTGGAGCTCCCGGACGAGAGCCGGGGCGTCCTCGAGCCCCTCGATCGGGCCCATCGAGACCGAATGGTCGAGCGGGACCGAGAACAGACGTCGACGGTCGTTCGGGAAGATCCTGCGCAGTCGGATCGTTTTTCCGTACATCGTTTTCCTCCTCCAACGTTTCGTGTGGTGAGGGAAGCCCCGGAGGCCCAACCACTCTCGGGTTCAACAAAAGTGGGACGCGCCGTCCGGGCGCTTCCCGGTCACCAGAGCCAGGTACTGACCGTCCCCGTCGGGGCCTCTGCTCGATCTCCGCGGCTCCGCGGGCCGGTCATCCGCAAACCTACGGAGGTGCCGGTATTTAGCGTTGAGCGAGGGCGGTTTCCGTACCCTGCGCCCTCCGCGGCCGAGATGGGAGCGAGACCGTGTCGATCCCCGGAGGCCGGCGGAACTCGACCGGTTCCCTTACCCTTTCAGATACGCTTCCGCGCCCTGAATGAGGAAGCGAACGTCCGAGGCGAGGGCGATGAACTTGAAGCCCTGCTCCACGGCCGCCCTCCTTTCCTCCGAGTCGATAACGAGCGTTCCCGGGATCTTCCCGTGACGTTCGCACGCGTCCACCACTCTACCCATCGCTTCGCGCACCTTCGGATTCTTCCGGTCGTCCAGGAGGCCCAGGCTGAGGGTCAGGTCCTGCGGTCCAACAAAGAGTAGGTCTACGCCGTCCACGCGGACGATCGCCTCGAGATTCTCGATGGCTTCCTTGGTCTCGATCTGGACTCCGACCGTGGTCTCCGCGTTCGCGACCCGCAGATACGATGCAAGCTTCATACCGTAGCGAGAGGAAGCAGCGGCGGCGGCCCCCCGTACTCCTTCCGGCGGATACTTGGCAAAGGCGACCGCCGCCTTCGCTTGGGCTTCGGTGCTCACGAGCGGCACGAGGACTCCGTGTGCGCCCGAGTCCAGCGCCTGCTTGATCAGGTACTGATCAATATCTCCCACCCTCACGAGAGGTGCGGCTCCGCTACCACCGAGCGTCGCGATCATCGCGGCCATCGTCTCGGGATTCACCTGGGCGTGCTCGGTGTCGATCATGAACCACTCGAAGCCCAGCTCCTTCAGGGCGTCGAGGCAAACGATGGATGAGGACGAGATCCAAGTACCAAATGACGGGTCTCGGGTGGCGTGGAGCCTGCTCTTCAGAGAATTCTTCACGGAGAGAACCACCGTCGCAAGGACGCGGTGCGGGAATAAGCCTTGCAGTTTATCGGGCTTCGAAACGAGACCAGGGCCCCAGCTTGGGGTTGTTTCGCGGGCCGGGGTCTGGGTTCAACGCGCGAGGGCGCATCCCCCCCCCATGACCGTCCTTAGCCGTAGACAACGTAGGATACCGCGAGCAACGCGATCCCGACCGCGGCCGGAACCACGGCCCAAACGATCCGGTTCCCCTGCACCGCCTGCCCGATCCGCGCCCCGTACCAGAACAGCCATCCGATCCCGAGCGCGTTCGAGACATACCACGCGGCCAGCTTGTCCGGGACCAAGAGGAACGGCAACGCGAGGAGGGCCGCGACCGCCATGTAGATCCCGAGGATCGCGATCCATCCGCGGCCTTCCTCCCACGTGATCGTCCTCGAGGGGATGACGTCCGCTTCGGGGGGGTTCGCGAGGATGGTCTCCGAGATCTTCGCCTTGGCGTCCGGGGAGAAGTACGAGAGGAACGTGTCGTCCAAGAGGCCGCGGACCTCCGAGGCGGCGGCGGGGCGATTCTCCGGCTGCCGGAGTTGCTGCACGAGCTTGGCGTCCCGACCGCGGTCGATCGCGCTCGAGGTGGCGTAGATGAACCCGTCGATGATTCCCCAGGCCGCGCAGGCGAGGACATCGACCCGGATGATGTACAGGAACCCGCTGTTCAGGTTCCCGAGCGCGACGTAGCCGTTGATGATCACCACCATGATCACCGCGAAGGCGACCTCGGCCGAGCCGTCCGTGCTGCTCAGGAACTGGGGGAACCAGCGCTGGGTCATCGTCTTCGGGCGAGCATGCCCGGCGGCCAATATGATTGCGGAAGCGTTCGCCCGCCCGGCCCGCGGTCGTACCCCGGGAATGGGGAGGGCTACAGGGTCACCGGTTCCCCGGGAATCCGTCGGAACAGCTGGACGTCGCCCACATGCGCCGCCTGGGCGAGGAAGCGGACCAATCGTTCGATCCCGAACCCGCCTCCCGCCGAAGGTACCAGACCTTGACGGGCCTCCTCGAGGTAGGCGGAGAGCGCGCCGAGGTCCATCCGGTCCCGCACGATCCGCGAGTGGATGCGTTCGTAATCGAACTCCCGCTCCCCCCCCGACAGGCCCTCGCCGTAACCGAGGGGATAGATCAGATCGTAGTTCAGGAAATGACCGGGTTCGCCCGGATCCTCCCGGTCGTAGAACTCCCGACGGTGGCAGAGGGCCCAGAACGGCTGATCGTGGGCGGCGGATGCGGCGAGTTCCCAGTCCTCACCGAACCGGGCCTGGAGCTCGTGGGTCGTGTAGCTCGCGAACGGAGGCCGGAAGACGAACGGTGCGACGCCGACCCCCGGGTACGCGGAGGAGGTCGGTAGGTGGTGCGAGAGACGTGCGAAGTATCGTTCGACGAGGGACCGCACGTCCGCGATCTTCGCCCCCGGGATCTCGAAGTCCGCTTGGGTGAACTCGAAGAGATGGCGTCCGGAGCTCTGTCGCCGGGCATGCTCGAGTCGAACGTTCGGGGAGAGGATCCAGATCTTGCCGATCTCCCGGACCGCGACCTGCTTGTGCAGGATCATCGAGTTCATCAGGAAGAATCGCTGGTCGTTGTAATCGACGCTCGCGGTCGTGAGGACCGAGGAGTTCGGGTCCGGTCCCAGCGGATCGGTGCTCCGGCCCAAGAGCGTCGGCAGCAGCTGGACGAACCCCTCCTGCGCGAAGAAGTCGGTCGTCCAGCGGATCACGTCGCTCGTCAGCTGCAGCCGGGCGGCGCGCAGTTCTTTCGCGGGGTCCATGGGGTTCACTCTCGTTTTGTTCATCGGTCCAACTACGTCCGCGATCCGAGCCTGGGGATCCCGCCCCAAAGTCGGAGTCGCAGCGTCCTACGATCGATTCCCCGCCGTCGGCCGCCCGTGCGCGACGCTCGTCGAGGGTTCGACAAGGAACGTTCGCGGTTCGGGTCGGGACGCCGCCGGGATACGCGTCATCGATCGAACCACGAGCACACCCCACCCGACTTAACCCTTGACGCCGGGGTGGCCTCCCAGGGATCCGACCTCCCCGGACCTCTTCTCCGATGCTCCCCATCGCCCGTTCGGTATCCTCCTGCGGTGCCCGGACTCTCCGGCACGAAGGTCGTTCTTCCGTCGGAATGGGGAGGTCATTTCGATGGGTCCGGCCCGACAGGGACCGAGATTGCCGGCGGGGGTCGCCGAATCGGGGCGGCGCCGGCGCGGGACCACGCTAGGGGCCGACCGCGACCATGTCAGGGTCAAGATCGGACAACGAGGGGGAGCCCATCAGAGTCATCGTATTCGCCAACTCGATGCTGAGGAGTTCGAAGTAGCGGGCGACGCCGGCGCGACCTCCCGCGGCGAGGGCCCACAGGATGGGCCGACCGATCCCTACCGCATGCGCTCCGAGGGCGAGCGCCATGACGACGTCGCTCGCACGCCGGACCCCTCCGTCCAAGTAGACCTCCGTCTTCGATCCCACCGCATTGACGATCTCCGGAAGCACGTCAAGCGTCGCCGGGGCGCCGTCGAGCTGGCGGCCTCCGTGGTTGGAGACGACGATCCCGGCGGCCCCATGGTCGACCGCCTTCTGGGCGTCCTCGCCCCGCAGGATTCCCTTGACCACGAGGGGCAGTCGGGTCGCATCCCTCAGTCGGTCGAGGGTTTCCCAGTCGCTTGCAGCGTCGGACCTGAGGCGGAACCGGGAGCCTTCCGCGGTCGGGGCCCGGGCCGGGGAGACGAATTCGGGCCCGTTCCCGATCGCGACGGGAGAATCGAGGGCGAACCCCTCCCGCGATTGTCGGTCCCTGGTGCCGAGGAGCGGGGCGTCCACCGTCAGGACGATGGCGCCGTACCCGGCCCGCTCGGCGCGCCGAACGAGGCGTTCGCTCTGAGCGAACTCCGGCTGGAGGTACAGCTGGAACCATCTCGGCCCGTGCTCGCTCGCCTCCGCGATCTCCTCAAGCGAGAAGCTCGAGAGGGTGCTGACGATTGCGAGAACGCCCGCGGCCGCCGCTGCCGCGGCCATCCCGCGCTCCCCCTCGGCGTGGATGTCCCTCTGGTAGGCGGCGGGAGCGACGAAGAACGGGGCACGGACCGGAGCCCCGAGCAACGTCGTCGTGAGATCGACGACCGAGACGCCCGCGAGAACCTTCGGTCGAAGGGTACGGCGTCGGAACGCTTCCCGGTTCGCGCGTAGGGTGCGCTCCTCGCCGGCGCCGCCCTGGAGATAATCCCAGATCCCGCTCGGGAGTCGGTCGGCCGCGGCCCGCTCGAGCTCCGAAAGGGTCCGGAACCCCGCGGTGCCCACCCCCGAGGTCGGCACATGCGCACCCGCGACGTAGGGGAAGCTCACGGATTTCAAGACATCGGGCGATATCGATCGGACTCGAAAGGAAAGAACCCGAGACCAGGGTTCCGTCATTCTTCGGCCGCTTT
>JBEKEW010000005.1:0-22783 GCA_050013635.1 Thermoplasmata archaeon
TGAAGATCCTGCAAACGCCGCTGATCGAGTTCCACCGTCAGCACGGTGCCCATCTCGTCCCGTTCGCGGGATGGGAGATGCCCCTGTACTACACGAGCATCCTCGCCGAGCACATGGCCGTGCGCACGGGCGTGGGCCTGTTCGATGTCGGCCACATGGGGATCCTCACCGTGAACGGGGAGAGCGCCGCCCAGCTGCTCTCCCGCCGGACCACCATCAACGTCGAGAAGATCGCGCCGGGCCAGGTGAAGTACGGCTTCTTTCTCCAAATGGGAGGCGGGATCGTCGACGACCTCCTGATCACGCGCCTGGACGGAGGCGCGGGACCCGCGCTGTCGTACCTGGTCGTGCCCAATGCCGGTCGCGCGGCCGAGATCCAGATGATCCTCCAGCAGCACCGGCATCCGGACGCCACCATCGAGCGGTGGAACGGTCGGGTCACGATCCTGGCGGTCCAAGGTCCCGGCTCGCGAGCGCTCCTCGAGAAGGAGTTCGGCTGGTCGCTCCGACCCCTCGGCTTCTACCGCAGCCGGTTCTACACGGCCGACCGGGGCGCCGGAGGACCGGACGACGGGACGGTCGGTGGGACGATCCCGAGAGATCTCGAGCAGCGGATCTTCGTCAGTCGTACCGGATACACCGGCGAGCTCGGCTACGAGCTGTTCCTACCGGGAGACCGTGCGCGCGCGGTCGCCGACCGGCTGGTCCACGCCGGTGCCGTCCCGTGCGGGCTCGGGGCGCGGGACACGCTGCGCCTGGAGAAGGGCTACCTGCTCTCCGGCCAAGAGTTCCTCAGGGACCGTTCGCCGATCCAGGCCGGCCAGGACCGGTTCGTCGAGTTCGATCATCCGTTCGTGGGCCGGGAGACGATCGAGGCCGAGCAGAAGGACGGACCGGCGGAACGCCTCGTCGGACTCCGCGTCACGACCGAAGGGGCCGTCCCCCGCCACGGCACGCCGATCCATCGGGCCGGTCGGCCGATCGGGACCGTGTCGAGCGGGGGATTGTCCCCGAACCTACACATCGGGATCGCGCTCGCCTACCTCCCCAAGGAGTTCGCACAACCCGGCACGCAGGTGGAGCTCGAGCTGCGCGGACGCGAGGTCCCGGCCGAGGTCGTTCCGCTTCCGTTCCTGCCCGCGACCCGGGCACCAGCGTAAATATCGAAGGCCCGGTCGCGAAGCGATGTCGCCTCGGTACCGTCCCACCGGATCGGTCCGCCCCTCCCTGCTGCGCACGGCGCGCGCGGCGCTGGAAGAGGACCGGTTCCGCACGGACCGAACGACGGCGCTGGTGCTCCCTCGGTCCGTGCGCGCCGAGGCGCATGTGCGCGCCCAGGCCGCGGGCCGGCTGTCGGGGATCGCTCCCGCGCGCGCCTGCGCTCGGGTCGCGGGATTGCGGGTCGTGCACGTCCTCCCCGATGGGAGCCGGCTCCGACCCGGGACCGAGGTGATGGTCCTGCGGGGCGACGCCCGACGGATGCTGGCCGTGGAGCGAACCCTGCTGAACTATCTGATGCACCTGTCCGGGGTCGCGACGTGGACCGAACACGCGGTCGATCAGGTGAAGGATGCACCGCACCCCCCCGAGATCTGGGCAACGCGCAAGACGACCCCCGGCCTGCGGGACCTGGAGAAGGCGGCCGTCGTCCACGGAGGGGGACATGCCCATCGGCGGGACCTCTCCGACGCCGTGCTCGTGAAGAACAACCACCTCGCATTCGTTCCCCTCGACCGGGTCCTAGCCCGCATCGGGTCCGCCCGAGGTCGGAGCCGCCCGGTCGAGATCGAGGTCCGTACCGCTCGGGAGGCGGTCGCGGTCGCGCGCGCCGGAGTCTCCCGAGTGCTGATCGACAACGCGGGGCCGGCCCGGGCCCGCGATATCGTGCGCACCCTCGTGCGCGCCGGCCTGCGCGCCGGCCTCTGGGTGGAGCTGTCCGGAGGGATCACGCCCGACAATGCGAAACGTTACGCCCGCGTGGGTGCGGACGCCCTGAGCCTCGGGGCGCTCACCCATTCCGCGGCCGCGCTCCCCTTTCGCATGGCGATCCAGCCGGCGCACCGTGCTTAAGACGCAACGCGAGCTAGAATGCCGGAGGTCGCCGTGTCGTTCGAGGCGGAGGTGCGCCGTCTGAAGGAGGTACGCAACGCCGTCCTCCTCGCGCACAACTACCAGCGGCCGGAGGTGCAGGACATCGCCGACTACGTCGGCGATTCCCTGTACCTGTCCCGGATCGCGATGCAGATCGACCGACCGGTGATCGTCTTCGCCGGGGTGCGGTTCATGGCCGAGACCGCGAAGATCCTCAACCCGTCCAAGACCGTCCTCCTGCCGGACCTGAAGGCGGGCTGCGCGCTCTCCGATTCGATCACCGCCGAGCAGCTGCGGACGTGGAAGTCCCAGCACCCCGGCGCGGCGGTCGTGGCGTACGTCAACACCTCGGCCGACGTCAAGGCCGAATCCGACTACTGCTGCACCAGCTCCAACGCGATCCGCGTCGTGAACTCGATCCCCGCCGACCAGGAGATCCTGTTCCTGCCGGATATGTTCCTGGGCGACTACGTCCGCCGGCAGACCGGGCGCAAGATGCACCTGTGGGTCGGCGACTGCCCGGTCCATGCGAAGATGCGCCCGGAGGACCTCGACCGGGCGCGCGCCCAACACCCGGGCGCGACGGTCATCGCGCACCCGGAGTGCGGCTGCTCGACGCAAGTACTCCCGCATGTCGACCGGATCCTCTCCACCGACGGGATGGTCCAGTTCGCGAAGGAGACCCACGACCCGGAGGTGCTGGTGGCGACCGAGATCGGGATCTTGCACCGGATGCGCCAGATCAACCCGACGACCCAGTTCCTCCCGATCGATGCAGGAACGATATGTCCGTACATGAAGGAGATCGACCTCGGAGATATCCGGGACTCGCTGGAGCAGATGCGCTACGTCATCGAGGTGCCGACCGATGTGGCGCAACGGGCCCGCCGCGCGCTGGAGCGGATGGTCGCATCCTGAGAGGAGCGCCTCGGGTTCAATCGTGGGCGCCCGCGCCCGGGAGCCGTCGTTCGATCTCCCGCCGCCCGCGCGCGTTGAGCACGTCTCGGGCGGTCGCCTGCGATCGTCGCGCGAGCCCGAGCGCAACGGGGAACGTGGGATCGTCCGGTGAGCTCCCGACCCCGGTCGGGATGGCCAGCGTTCCCCGGTGCTCGCGGACCTCGGCGGCGCCGATGGAGTCCACGCGCCCCGGACCGGGCCCGACCTCGATCGCCGCACCGTGGAGGCGGGCCCACTCGATCCAGGAGCGCAGCTCCGTGCCGATCCCCGTACGCGATTCGGAGGGGGTGAGGTGAGCGATCAGGAGGGTCGGTGGGAGGGATGCGCCCGCCGGGAGCTCCGCCGGCGCGGGGGCCGGTCGGCGGATGAGGTAGTCCAACCCCACCCCTTCCGGCGGCCGGCCGCCGCCGACGACCTCCCCGACGAGCCAGGCGATCGGCATCCCCGAAGGGCGCTTCGCGCGGATCTCCTGCAGTCGCTCGAGCGCCTCCATCCCGATCCGCGACGCTGAGCCGTCGTCGGCGGTGCCCGCGATCACGGCCCCCACGTACTCGAAACGTCGACGCCGGGCCTCGGCGAGGGTCGCGTCGACGGCGGCTCTCGAGGCGTCGGCCGGAACATGCCAGTGCAACTCGCCCCGAACGCCGGGTTCCGTCACGAGGGCGGGAAGCGTGCCGGCCGCAGCGGCCTCGATCTCTCCGCGGTCCTCGCGGAGCTCGGGGGGGATCCACGCGAGCTCGAGCGCCGCGTAGACCTCGTCCTCGGTCGCGCCCCCCACCCGCTTCTCCCCGCGGAAGACCCCGTACTCGTTGATCTTCAGTCCCCCATCGCGCGCGATCGTGCGCAGGTGGACGTTGTGATCCTTCGAGCCCGTGAAGTACTGCAGCGCGGCACCGAACTCCTCGGGTGCGACCACGCGGACGTCGACCTGGAGGCCGCTCTCCAGGCGGATCGTTTCCTTCGTCTCCCCCCGAAGCAGCACCTCTCGGACGCCGGGAAGCGTCGAGACCACGTCGAAGACACCGTTCGCGTCGTGGCTGGAGGCCAGGACGTCGAGATCCCCGACCGTTTCGCGTCGCCGCCGCAGGCTGCCGGCGGCTTCCACCCGTTCGACCGGCGCGTGCGCTCGGATCGCGGCGACGATCCGTTCGGCCACGGCGTACGCCTCCGCCAGCGGGATCCGTCGGCCCGCGCTCGGCGAGACCTGGGCGAGCGCGGTGCGCAACAGTTCGATCTTTCTCGGGCCGATCCCCGATACCCAGTCCAGACGATGGGCCGCGATCGCCGCGCCGAGCTCCGCGGGGCTCGTGACCTGGAACTCGATCCAGAACCGTCGCGCGGTCCTGGGGCCGACCCCCGATAGGCGCATCATCTCGACCACCCCGGGGGGAACCTCGGACCGGATCCGGTCGTAGTAGGCGACCGCGCCCGTGCGCAGGTATTCCTGGATCTTCTCCTCGATCGCCGCTCCGACTCCGGGGATCGTCCCGAGCTCCCCTCGACGCGCCACGACCGCCAGGTCCTCGGTCAGCGTCTCGATCGAGCGGGCCGCGCGGCGGTACGCTTCGGGCTTGAACCGCTCCCCCTCGAGGTCGAGGATGTCGGCGACGGCACGGAGGATCTCCACGACCTCGGCGTTGGTCGCCATCGTTGCCTGGGGATGCGGCACGTCCTGTTAGAGCATAGGCGTTAGGGGACCCTGGGGCCCTTCACGGAGGCCGGCCGGCCCCCGCGTCGATCCACGTAAGTCGGTCGAGCACCCGGAACCCGAGCCGCTCGTATACCCGCCGCGCCGGTGCGTTGTCCTCCCGGACGTAGAGCGTGGGGCGGGCCCCCATCTGGCGGGCGGCCGTCATGACCGCGGCCGTCAGGGCCGTGCCGTATCCACGGCCCCGGGCGGCGGGATCGACGTAGATCCCGTTGAGGACCCATATGTCGGGAAGACGGACGCCGGCCGCCGCGGTACCTACGATCCGCTCTCCCTCGAAAGCGGCCCACACCGCGTGGAGGGCCGGGTCGTACGTTCGATAGCCGCGCGTGAGCGGATGGTCTTCCGATCCCGCCCACGCCCGCAGACGGACCGCGTCGAGAACGCCCACCGGGCGGACGGGAGAGGACGGGGCCGTTGGAACGCTCTCGGAGGGGTCGGCGACGAGCCGAAGCACCGAATAGGCGACGACCGGGTGCAGAGCCTCCCGGACCTGGGCTCCCACGGCCTCGGGGACGATCGCGACGATCGGGCGCGGGGGAAGCGCCGAGAGGAGCGGCAACGCCTCCGTACCCGGACCCACCCAGTGGACGATCGTGGCCGTCGGATCTCCCGACCAGACGAGCAGGTAGGCGACCGTCGCCCGGCCCGATCGAAACGAGATGAACCGAGCTCGGATCGGTTCGTGATCGAGGTCCCAGAGCGCGTAGGCGTGACGAACCGGATCGTTCCGGGCGGCGTGGGTCAGCCACTCTCGATCGATGCCGTCGGTCACACCCGCGGGTCGGTCCACGTCCCGGCCACGCGCACGTGCGTAGATAGGCCGATGGTCGCCCCCTCGCGACCCTCCCGAGGTCAACGGTAAATCTCGGCCCGGGGTCCACGCTCCGTGGTTCGAGCGCATCGGCCGACCCCCGAGTTCGCCGACCACCTGCGTGCTCTCTACGACCGTTTCCCGTTCGACCGGTCGCTCGCGGACGATCCGATCTCGGTCGTGCGGCCCCTCGCGCTCGACGCTCGGCGGGGGGAGATCGCGGGGATCTTCGCCGCCACGCTCGCGATCGGGAACACGACGGCGATCCGTGGGGCGATCGGCCGGCTGGCCGACGCCGCCGAGGGGGACCTGGGCCACTTCATCGAGGGGACCCCGTCCGCCGAGCGGCGGCGTCGCCTGCGCGGGTTCCAACACCGGTGGATCCGAGGCGATCAACTCGCGTACCTCGCGGACCGTCTCGAAACGATGTACGCCGCGGACGAGACCCTGGAGACGGTGTTCGTTGGGGGCATGAAGGAAGCCGGCTTCGCGGGCGGGCTGGATGCCCTCGCGCGCCGTCTACGCGGACCGGCCGCCGCGCCGGGCCCCCGCCCGCCGCGTGGCTACTCCCAGCTGTTCCCCAGTCCGCTCGACCCGACCCACAGCCCGGCCAAGCGGTTGACCCTCTTCGTACGATGGATGGTGCGTGCCCGGTACCCCGACCTCGGATGCTGGCACTCGGTGCCCACCGGGGAGCTGCGGGTCCCGCTCGACCAGCACGTCCATTGGATCGCCTACAATCTGGGCCTGACCCAACGGCGGACGCGGTCCTGGGCGACCGTGGAGGAAGTGACCGGCGCGCTCCGGCAGATCGACCCCATCGATCCGGTCAAGTTCGATTTCGTCCTATGTCACACGGGGATCTCCGGAGACTGCCCCAAAGAGCGGCAGATGAGCGTCTGTGGACCGTGCGCCGTACGGCCGGACTGCCGTCTGTGGCGCGGGGTTCGGAGCGCCGTGGCATGAACGCGAACCCGGCGCTCCCGATCGATCCGCGGCTCGTCCCTCGGTTCCGGGCCGCCGGAACGGCGATCCACTGGCAGGAGCTCCCCTTCGAGGGGGGCGAGGGCCACCGGCTTCGGATCGCCACCCTGCACGAGCAGCCGGCCCGGGTCGAGGAACGCCGGACGGTCGCGGGCGGGGAGATGATCGTCGACTCGAGCCCCGTCGGGGCCCTCGTTCTGGTCCTCGAGGTCGACCGCCGCGGCCTTCCCCAGGCGCTCAACGCGGTTCCCGCGGGCGGGATCGACGGCTTCCCCGACGGCGCTCTGAAGGCGACCTGGGTACCCGGTCCCGCGCCCTCGATCCCCCTCGGACCGACGTGGAAGGACGTCCTCGACCTCGCCCGCTACGCGCTGCTCTAGCACCCGCCTCGCTCTCGGGTCGGCCCTCCGCGGGGCGGGCGTCGAGGCTACGTCGTTACCTCGCGGGGTCGTCCTCAACAACGATTATGTGGGTCCGTGCGAACCCCGCGAGGTCTCCCACGGACGATCTATGAGTCCCGATCTGCCGTCGAACGCCGCGAACGGCCGGACGGTCATGACCGCCGCCGGCGGCCGCGTCTTCGACCCGCGGGCCGCGACGATCGTCCTGGTGATCATCGCCGGCATGGCCCTGATGGTCACCTATGTCGAAACGATGGTCCTGCCCGCGTTCTCGACGTTCCAGACGTTCTTCGAGCTCCCTTTCACCTCCCAGTCGACCGCGACCATCACCTGGATCCTGTCGGCGTACCTCTTGGTCGGGACGATCGCGACGCCGATCTTCGGGCGGTTGGGGGACATCTACGGCAAGAAGCGCATGCTGCTGGTGGCGATGTCCATCTACGCCGCCGCGGTGACGGTGGCCGGGTTCACTCCGAACATCGGTGACTTCCTGGGGGTCTCCCGGCCGAACCAGATCTACCTGCTGATCGGCGTCCGCGCGATCCAGGGTATCGGCATGGGGATGTTCCCGCTCGGGTTCGCGATGCTCCCCGAGGTCTTCCCCGCCGCCCGGGTCGGCCAGTCGCAGGGGATCGTTTCGGCGATGTTCGCCGGAGGCGCCGCGCTCGGGCTCGTGGGCGGCGGGTGGATCTCGCAGAGCTACGGCTGGCAGGTGACCTACCACACGGTGATCCCGGTCGCGATCATCCTGGTCGTAGCGGCCGCGATCCTGCTGCGGGAATCCCCGACGCGGGTGAAGGAGGCGATCGACCTCCCCGGAGTGACGAGCCTCGGGTTCGGTCTCGCGATGCTCCTGCTCGGGATCACGGAAGGGGCCGATTGGGGATGGATCAATTTCAACGGAGCGTCGTTGGGATCCCTCCCCTGGGGGGTCCCGGAGTTCTTCATCCTCGCGGCGATCGGTTTCGCGTTCTTCATCTGGTGGGAGGATCGGACGAAGGAGCCCGTCGTTCGCCTCGCGGCTCTGAAGGTGCGGATCATCCTGGTCTGCAACGTCAACGGGTTCCTGGTCGGGATCGCCATGTTCGTGGCGTTCGTGACGGATACGTTGCTCTTCGAGTACACGTTGAACACCTCGACGAGCCCCCTCGGTCCGCTGACCGGTTACAGCGGACCGGGGTTCGGACTCTCCCCGTTGACGATGGGGCTGCTGACCCTGCCCGCGGCCTTGTCGATGCTCGCGTTCGGGCCGCTCCTCGGCCGGAGCATCGGAAAGGTCGGCCCGAAACCGATCATGATGCTCGGCTTCGGCCTCATCGCGATCGGGGGGTTCGGGATGTTCTGGCTCACCCACGTCCTCCTCGCGCTCGTCCTCCTGCCGCTCCTCGTCCTGGTCGGGATGGTCGCCGTTCTGATCGCGATGTCGAACGTAATCGTGCTCTCCGTCTCTCCGAAGGAGCTCGGCATCCAGACCGGCATGAACCAGACGTTCCGGAACCTCGGCTCCGCGATCGGGCCGGTGCTCGTCGCGAGCATCCTCGCGAGCTTCACCGCGAGCTACCTCGTGAACTACCCGGGCGGCTCGATCCCCGTAACGGGGTTCTCCGACGCCGGCTTCCAGACCTGCTTCGCGGCGGTCACCGTGCTCGGCATCGCCGGCTTCGGGTTCAGCCTCGCGCTGAGGAACTACCGCTTCGCCGCCGACGGGACCCGCCAGGACGCGGTCGCGCGAAACTCCACCCCCGCCTCGGTGCGACCCGCCGAGGGAGCGCGCCCCGAGCCCACGACCACGACCGGAACGGCGGCCCCCTCGGAGGCGAACGCCGAAGCGGTACCGGTAGGGGCCTCCGCGCCGGCCCCGTAGCGGGCGCCTACGAGCAACCGCTCGTCGCGCCGCAGACGGTGCACGCGTAGCAGGTCCCGCTGCGGACCATGATCCCGCCGCAGATGTGGCACGACGGCGAATCCTCCGACATCCTTCCCGTCGAGAGCGCCGGGGCGAAGGAGTCGAGCGGCTTCACGTCGAAGCGGACGTTCGAGGGGGGTGGGGTGACGGTCCCCGGACCGTTCCCGTTCCCATCGGTCGGCGAGTCCAGCCCGATCGAGCGACGTTCCTCCTCGGTGAGGAACTCGATCGCCATCCACCGCGCCACGTAGTCGGGGATCGATTTCGCGAAGCGGATCTTCGGATTGCCGGTCGCGCCGGCCGGTTCGAAGCGCATGTGAGCGAGCTTGCGCACGAGGTCCTTGAGCGGTACGCCGTGCTGCAGGGCCATCGACATCGAGATGCCGAGGGAATCCATCAGGCCGTTGACCGTCGACCCCTCCTTCGTCACCCGGAAGAAGAGCTCGCCGGGCCGGCCGTCGGGATACAGTCCGACCGTTACGTACCCGTCGTGGCCCCCGACCTGGAAGTGGTGCGTGATCGCCTTGCGCTCATCCGGGAGCCGCTCGCGCGCCGGAACCCGTGGGCCACCGGCCGCCTTCGCCTTGCCCTTGCTCGTCTCGAACGGCTGGGAGGCCTTGCAGCCGTCCCGGTAGAGCGCGACCGACTTGATGCCGAGATGCCAGGCCTCGAGGTAGATCTTCTCGATATCCTCGACCGTCGCGTCGTTCGGGAGGTTGATCGTCTTGGAGGCGCCTCCCGAGAGGAACGGTTGGACCGCGCCGAGCATGTGCAGGTGGCCCATCGGGCCGATCGTCCGCTTGCCGCCCATCGGCGCGAGGGCGCAATCGAACACCGTGAGGTGCTCCGGCCGGAGATCCGGCGCGCCCTCGATCGTCCCGTTCGCCTCGATGTGGGCGACGATGCGCTGGACCTCGGCGGGAGCGTACCCCAGCGCGACGAGCCCGTCGGGGACCGTGCGGTTGACCATCTTGATCGCACCTCCCCCGACGAGGTTCTTCGTCTTGACGAGGGCGAGCTCGGGCTCGAGTCCCAGGGTGTCGCATCCCATCAGGAGGCCGATCGTACCGGTCGGGGCGATGACGGAGATCTGGGCGTTGCGGTAGCCCCAGAGCTCGCCGGCCTTCACGGTGTCGTGCCAGCGGTCGGCGGCGAGCCGGGCGAACGCCGCCAGCCGAGGGTCGTTCGTCGGGACCTGGTCGGCGGCCTGGGCGTGCTTGTTCATCACCCGCAGCATCGGCGCGCGGTTCTTGTCGAACCCCGGGAACGGGCCCACGCGCTTGGAGATCTCGGCGCTCATGTGGTACCCCTCCCCCGAGAGGACGGCCGAGATCGACGCGGCGAGCGCACGTCCCGCGTCGGAGTCGTAGGCGAGCCCGTAGTGCATGAGCAGCGCGCCGAGGTTGGCGTAGCCGAGGCCGAGCGGACGGAAGTCGTGCGAGTTCCGTGCGATCGCGGCCGTCGGATAGCTCGACGCGTCGACGAGGATCTCCATCGCGAAGACCATCGTGCGGACGGCCTGGCGGAACAGCTCGATGTCGAGGTTCCCCTTTGGGTCGAGGAACTTCATCAGGTTGATCGACGCGAGGTTGCACGCCGTATCGTCGAGGAACAGGTACTCGCTGCACGGGTTCGAGGCGTTGATCCGCCCGGAGTTGGCGCACGTATGCCAATCGTTCGTGATGTCGTCGAACTGGACGCCCGGATCCCCGCAGCGCCACGCCGCGACGGCAAGCTTGCGCCAGAGGTCGCGGGCCTGGTACGTGGTCGCGACCGTGTGGTCCGTCCGGTTGTACGTCTTCCACTCCGCGTCCCGCTTCACCGCCTCCATGAAGGCGTCCGGGATGCGGACCGAATGGTTCGCGTTCTGGTAGGCGATCGAGGCGTAGGCGGAATCGGGATCGGTGCCGTCGAAGTTGGCGCTGTACCCTTCGCGGATCAGCGCGGCCGCCTTGTCCTCCTCCTTGACCTTGCAGTCGATGAACTCGGCGATGTCCGGGTGGTCCATGTTCAGGATCACCATCTTCGCCGCCCGGCGCGTCGTCCCACCGGACTTGATCACCCCGGCGAGCGCGTCGAACGCACGCATGAACGACACCGGGCCCGACGCGATCCCGCCACCGCTGAGGCGCTCGTGGCTCCCGCGCAGCTGGGAGAGGTTGGAACCCGTGCCGCTGCCCCCCTTGAAGAGGCGCCCCTCGCTCGTCGCGAGGGCCAGGATCGAGTCCATGTCGTCCGTGACCGACTGGATGAAACACGCCGAGCACTGGGGCGGCTCCCGGACCCCGACGTTGAACCAGACGGGGCTGTTGAACGCCGCCATCTGTTGGACCATGAGGTAGGAGAGGCTCTCCTCGAGCTGCGTCGCCTCCTCGGGAAGGTCGAGGTACCCGAGCTCGAGGCCCTTGTGCGCGATCCAGTGGCAGACCCGCCGGATCATCCCGTCGACCGAGTCCTCGCGGCGACCTTGGAGGATCCGGAAGTACTTCGACGCGGCGATGTTGATCGCCGTCTCCGACCAGGAGGTCGGGGCGTGGATCCCCTTCTGCTCGAAGATCACTTTCCCCTCGGCGTTCTTGATCATGGCGTCGTAGGTCCTCCATTGGACCGTATCGAACGCCGCCTTCCCCCGCGGGGTGAGGCGGGGAATGGGGATCGTCTCGTCACCGTAGCCGCTCGCCGGTCGGCTGCGGCTCTCCTCGGGGGGGGCGGTGGTTCGCTTCTTCGCTATTGCCATGTAATGGGCTCTTCCCGGAGGGTCAACGCGGGTGTCGGACCGCACGCGGTCACCGGCTCGAACGACTCCGCGCGCTATCTCGACCTCGGTGGGGCGGCGAAACACCCTCGGAAAACGGGCGTTTCACGCCGTGAGGCAGTGAGATGGAACGCGGGCGTCGATGCGCGGGACACCCGACGTGAACCCTCCAACGAGCGGCAGAAGCGATGCGGTATATCTTAGCTGTGCCGTTCTCCACCGATTTCGTGGGCGGAGTCACGCCCGTGCCGTTCCGACGTCATGACGACGCCGTACGCGGCGCTGGAACGACGGACAGGGGGAGGACCCGCATCGTGCACGGCATGAGGACTCCGCAATCCCCGCAGAACATCCCTTCCTCGGCGACCCAGAGATAGGCACCGCACCGGTCGCACTTCCGGGGATCGCCGGAGTCGTTGCGGCAGACCATGGGATCGAGAGGCGCGATCGGTCCCGGGGCTTAAACCAGTGGGCCAAGGAGCACGCACCGGGGACGTTCGGTGGGTGGGCACAAAAAAAAGGGGAGGGACCTTTCCCCGAGGGGAACGGTCCCATCGAAAGCGAACGGGTTCGTTCAGGCGTTCTTCATCTTGGCGCGGGCGATGTAGCCCTTCTTGTCCAGGAAGTACATGAAGCCCGCCTGGCGCGTGATCTTCTCCGTTCCGACCTTCCCCTTGCGCCCGCTCTTGTTGAGCTTGGTCGGGGTCTTCCACAGGAACCCGTCCTTGCCGAGGTAGTACAGGTATCCGTTCTCTCGCTTGATCTGCTCCTTGCCGATTCTTTCCGCCATGCTGAGGGCCCTCACCGGCGAGAAGATTAGCGCACCTATTTAGAGCTGTCCTCGCATTTACCCCGGTAGAATCCGGATTCCCTGACGATAAACTGCGACCGGAATCGACCCGATCCGGTACGGGATCCGGTCCGGTGAACCGAGCGCGAAGAGCCCGAAATCGGCCGCCCGGCCGACCGCGATCGACCCCGCCCGGTCGGCGAGGCCCGAGGCGTACGCGGCGTTCACGGTGGCGGCGGTGATCGCCTCCCTCGGCGACAATCGGGCGCCGTAGACGGCGTGGGCGAGGACGATCGGCATCGCCTCGATCCAGGAGTTGGGAGAGCAGTCCGAACCGATCGCCACCGCGACGCCGGCATCGACCAACCCTCGGCCCGGGCTCGCGCGGGCCGTCAGGGAAGCGAACGGGGTCGCCGGGAGGAGCACGGCGGTCACCCCGGCCCGAGCGAGCGCGGCGAACTCCGGGCGTCCGTCCTCCAACAGGTGCTCGGCGGAGCGGGCCCCGAGGCGGGCCGCGAGGCGCGCGCCTCCCGATAGGACGAACTCGTCGGCGTGGATCTTGATCCCCAACCCGAGCCCGAGCGCGGTCCGCAGGATCCGCTCGGACTGCGGGACGCTGAAGAACCCGGGCTCGCAGAAGACGTCGCAGAACGCGGCCAACCGCTCCTGGGCGATCACGGGCAGGGTCCGACGGACGATCTGGTCGACGTAGGCGTCGGCGCGTCCGCGGAACTCCGGGGGCACGGCGTGGGCACCGAGGTACGTCGCTACGATCTCGAACCCGGTACGCCGCGCGAGGCGGGGGATCAGGCGGAGCAGGCGCAGCTCGCCCGCGTGCGAGAGGGCGTAGCCGCTCTTCACCTCGAAGGAGGTCGTGCCCGCGAGCGCCATCCGACGCATCCGATCCTCGGCCGACGCCAGCAGGCCGGGGTCCGAGGCCCGACGCGTCGCGCGCACGCTCGAGTAGATCCCTCCGCCACGCCGAGCGATCTCGGCATACGGCACGCCGCGGATCTTGAGGGCCAGCTCCGCGACGCGGTCTCCGCCGTACAAGAGGTGGGTGTGCGCGTCGACGAACCCCGGGACGATCGTCCCACCGCCCGCGTCGACCCGTACACCGCCTCGGCGCAATCGCACGGCCCGCGCGACCGCTCGGTCGGCACCGATCCAGGCGAACCGACCGTCGCGGACGGCGAACGCCGCATCATGCCGGAGCCCGAGCTCCTCCATGCGCTCCCCGATCCGCGGGACCGGTCCCTGTGCGAGCGTCGCGAGCTCGCCGATCCCGGTAACGAGGAGGTCGGCGACGATCATGGCTGCCGGATGAGGTGATCGAGGAGGTCGCGCGCTGCGTGGGAGGAGGGGAAGACGATCCGGGCCTCGGATTCGAGCGGCTCGACCTCCTTGTACCGGGAGGAGAAATGGGTGAGGAAGAGCGTCCCGACCTCCGCGTCGAGGGCCAATTGCGCGGCCTGGCGGGCGGAGGAGTGTCCCCAGCGGTTCGCCTCGGCCTCGATGTCGGCGGAGGTCGTCGCCTCGTGGATCAACAGCGTCGCCCGGTGGGAGAGGCGCCGGATGGCCTCGCTCGGACCGGTGTCCCCGGAATAGACGATCGATCGACCCGGCCGAGGCGGTCCCTGGAGGTCCGCGGGGTGGATCGTCTGGTTCCCGACGTGGACCGGATCCCCCGCTTCGAGGCGGGCGAAATCCTTCCCTTTGATCCCCATCGCACGGGCGCGTTCCCCATCGAACCGCCCCCGCTTGGGGCCTTCCTCGAGCCGGTAGGCGATCGTCGGCACGGGATGCTCCGCGTGGGCGGTCCGGACCGTATACCCGTCCAGCTCGACCGATTGGTCGGGGGCGAGCGGATGGATCGCGATGGGGAACCGCTGGGTGAAGTACCCGAGGCGGAGCGCCCGCTCGACCATCTCCTTCGCGTCCGGAGGCCCGTAGATGTCGAGGGGTTCCGTCCGGTTGTTCAGGTTCATGCTCTGGACGAGGCCGGGCAGACCGAGGAAGTGATCCCCGTGGAAATGGGTGATGAAGATGCGACGCAGGCGCATGAACGACGCCGACGATTGGAAGAACTGACGCTGGGTTCCTTCACCGCAGTCGAACAGAACAAGCTCGCGCTCGGTGTCGAGCGCGATCGCGCTCGCGGAGCGCTCCTTGGTAGGCCAGGACCCGGCGGTCCCGAGGAACGTCAGCCGCATCGCCGGAGTTACCCCTATCGGAGTCAAAGGGCCATCGGAGCGGGGCCCGCGGTCGCAACCGACCGACGTAAAGGCGGAAATACGCTTCGCTACATCCCGCCGACGTGGTCGACTGGGATCGGGTCGAGGAACTGAAGCAGAAGGGGTGGGACTGGAATCGGATCGCCGCCGATCCCAAGGTCGCCTTCCATCCCGACACCTCCGTTCAGCAGGCCGGCCCCGCGCTTCGGCGCCTGTACTACCGCCGCCAGTCCCGATCGAGTCGGGAGGCCCCGGCGGCCCCCAGCAAGAAGGTCGATCCGAACGTAGAACGGAAGTGGACGATCGCCCGGGTCGGCTACCTCCTGACCCCGATCTTCGGATTGTGGTTCCTGATCGCCTACCTCGCCCCCTCTCCGGTCGGGCTCCTGGTCGCGGCGATCCCCTGGCTCGCCATCGGCCTCGCGATCGGCGCGTTCCTGCTCGCGTTCGGCCTGCTGCGGACCAGCAAGCGGTGGACGAAGGCGTTCCGCACCACCTTGATCCTGGGCATCGTCGGAGGGCTCGCGATCGCGGGCGTCATCGGCCTCGCCGGTTCGCTGATCTACGGGTGCCCGTACCTGCCTCCCTCCTCAGCGCTTACCACCCAATCCGCCAGCGGACAGTCGTCCCAGTCGGTCCCCGCATGGCAATCCGGCGGGATGGCCGCATGGCAGGACGGCGGCAAACCGGTCATCTACTACTACGGGGCGACGTGGTGCCCGTACTGCTCGTCGGCCAGCTGGTCGATCTGGAAAGCCATCAGCGAGTTCTCCACGTCCCTGACGAACGTCCAGACGGGGTTCTCGAGCTTGACGGATGTGTACCCCGGGACGCCCGAGATGAACCTGGCGAACGCGGCCGTCACCTCCTCCTCCATCAGCTTCCGCGTGTCGGAGGACACATCGGGGGTGAGCGGCACCTTCCCCGGGACCTCCAATTGTTACGAACAGGCGTATGTCAGCGCCTACTCCGGAGGCGGCATTCCGTTCGAGGTGATCAACGGTCAGATCATCCACCAAGGACAGTTGGTTCCCCCCGGGAACCTCGCCGCGTACACCTACTCGAGCACGGGCGGGACCGGCGCGGCGCAGATGCAGCAGCAGGTCCAGAATGAGAACGGGACCGGATGGAACCAGGTGAGCTTCCAGACGTACTGGATCATGGCGTTCATCGCACATTCCCTGGGGACCCCGGTCGTCCAGCTGGAGGCCCAGTACCACTGGTCGCCGGTGACGGCCCAGGCCGTCCAAGCGGACGTCGTCCAGATCACGTAGGACGGAGATGCAGACCCGCACCGTCCGCACGACCATCTACCTCGCCGCCGGCGTCGGGCTGATCATCGCGATCTTCTCGGGGCTGGAGTTCATCGACACCGCGCTCCAATCGATCTGCTCGTTCAACGGCTTCTTCTCCTGTGCCGCGGTCGCCCAGAGCGGTAAGACGACGCTCCTCGGGATCCAGGACTACGCGCTCGGGATTGCGGGGTTCATCATCATCCTGGCCCTCAACGGATGTGCGGAGCGTCGACCGGACGACCCGCGCTGGTCGTATGCGCTCCTCGGGCTGACGACCCTCGGGGTCGCCCTCTCGTTCTACTTCCTGTACGTCGAGCTCTACGAGATCGGCGCCTTCTGCCTCGTCTGCTTCTCGTCCTACGTCATGGGGTTCATCGCATGGGGCGGTGCGATCGAGCTCGCCCGGCGGACGCGAATCGCGGACGCCCCGGCGTAGGTGTCCTCTTCGTACGATCCGGGGGCCCGTAGAATCCCTCGCCACCGGCGAGGAAACGGCGTCGGGTCGGCTCGCGTTATATACCCGCCCCGGAGTGGTACGCGGGGTCGACTCGAATGGTGGATGCGTATGCCACATTGGCCGCGGGGATCGCGATCGCTGGTGGACTGATCGGAACGGGCATGGCCCAGTCCGGTATCGGCGCGGCCGGGATGGGCATCATCG
Source organism: Thermoplasmata archaeon (assembly GCA_050013635.1). Lineage (GTDB taxonomy): Archaea > Thermoplasmatota > Thermoplasmata > Lutacidiplasmatales > UBA184 > Lutacidiplasma. The sequence goes on from JBEKEW010000005.1 coordinate 16,597, forward strand.
CCGAGAAGCCGGAGAAGTTCGGACAGGTCCTGTTCTTCTTCGTGATTCCCGAGACCCTCTGGATCATCGGATTCGTTCTGGGGATCATCCTGCTGCTGGGGATCCTCTAAGGCGCCCCGGTCATGAGCCTGGAACGCCTCGTTGGGGAGATCCGCGCCCGGGCCCAGCTCGAGATCGCGACGGCCGACGCGCAGCAGCGGACCGAGTCCGCCCGCATCGCCGCCGAACGAGATCGGCGCCTCGAGACGATCCGCTCCGAGGCCGAGCGCACCACCCAGGCCGAGACGAGCCGAGAACGAGCCCAGCGGCTCGCTGCGGCGAAGCTGAAGGCGCGCCAGAGCCTCTACGAGGCACGGGAGGCGCGGCTTACCCATGCGATCCAGGAGACCCGTACGCTCCTCAGCGGGTACACGAACTCCCCGGAGTATCCGAAGGTCCTCGATCGGATGGTCGCGGCGGCGCGGGAGGAGCTCGGGACCTCCGTTCGCATCTCGGGACGCGCCGAGGACGCCGAGCGCCTCCGCGCGATCGCCGGGGAGTCGTTCGACGGCACCCCGCGATCGATCCTCGGCGGGCTGATCGCCGAGACCCCCCGCGGGGACCGCCGGCTGAACTTCTCCTTCGACGAGCTCCTGCGGCTGCGCGAGGACCGGGTTCGGGAACTCCTCGCGTAGGGTGGACGATGAGCGCCAACCCCTACGCGAGCTCCCACGGTCGCCTGCGGGCCGATTTCACCGCCTTCCTGCCGAAGGAGCTGTACCCGCGCCTGCTCGCCGCGAAGGACGTCGGCGAGATCGCGAAGACGCTCGACGGCACGGCGTACTCCTACGACCTCAACCAGGCCCGTGCGACCCACCAGGGGATCTCGCTCGTCGAGATCGCGATCAACCGTACGCTCGTGCGCCGCAACCGCCACGCCTTCGAGGCGACGCCCTTCTCGGGACGCCCGGTCGTCGGCGCGTACGTCCGGCGCTGGGACATCGAGAACATCGGCCTCATCATCGCCTCCAAGGCGAAGGGTCGGTCGATCGGCGACACCGAGCAGGAGCTCGTGTCGAGCCGCGACCTGCCCGCCGGCCTCATCGCAGGGAAGCTCTCGCTCGACGATTTCCGCAACCTGCTCGCGCAGCCGAGCGTGGAGGCGATCGCGAACCAGCTCGTGAAGTTCGGCTACGGCGCCGCGCTGCTCCCGCTGGTCGAGGAGTACTCGCGTACCCACGACATCTTCCCGCTGTTCCATGCCCTCACGGTCCAGTACTACCACGACGTGCTCGAGTCGGCCCGGTTCTTCCAGGGCGACGAGTGGGTCGTGCGCCAGTTCCTCCAGAGCGAGGTCGACGTGCGCAACGCGCTCCTCCTGTTGAAGGGGAAGGATGCCGGCCTCCCCCTCGATCAGGTCCTGACCCGATTCCTGGACGGGGGGACCCTCCTCTCCTCGGCGGCGGCCGATCCGTACGGCGCCCGGAACGTCCCCGAGCTCGTCGAACGGCTCACCGCTCGGTTCCCTTCCCTCCCGGAGGGGACCGCGGACTACACCGATCACGCGAGCCTGACGGGCTTCGAGGCGGTGCTCCAGCGCGAGCGCGCGGTCACCGAGGCGAAGCGGATGCGCGCCTACCCGCTCTCGCTCGCGGGGATCTTCACGTACCTGCTGCTCTCCGAGCTGGAGCGCTCGGACCTGCGGCGGATCGCCTTCGGGAACCTCTACGGGATCCCGAACGATCGGGTCCAGCCCCTGCTCGTCTCCCCGCGGCTGTAGCGGGCGGGGCCCTACGTCAGCGTGGCGGGGCCGTCCGAGGAGCGGATGAACGGTCCCGCGCCCGGAGAGGTTCCGACCGCCGAGGCGGCGGTGGCGTCGGGCGGGGCTGCGGTGGTATGCGTGCGCTTCGCGCCGAACGGCCGGAACGGCTTGCCGTTCCCGGTGTAGAACTTCGAGAAGTACTCCACGAAGATCAGACGTGCACCTTGGATCCCGGGCTCGAAGACCCCGATGATCAGGTTGAACGACTGACCGATGACGAGGATCAGGAGTCCCACGACGATCAGGAAGCTGCCGTGGTGGACCAGGCGGAAGGAGATGATATTGATCACGTCCGCGAGGATCACGCTGGCGAGCAGGATGCCCACGAGACGCGTGTAGGAAAGGATGTGGCTCACGACCTCGATGAGCCCCATCACGCCCGTCTGGATCCCCTCGCCACCGACCATGAGGACGAGGCCTCCGATGACGAGCGCGAGGTCGAGGACGAAGGCCGGGTGGGAGAAGGTGTCGGTCTTGTAGATCACGGAGAGGCCGAGGAAGGCGATCCCCCAGGCGAACAGGATGCCGCCGACCTTCCCGACGGCGGCGCGGAGGTGGCGGTGGAAGTACTCCTTCAAGGCGCCGAACAGGAAGCCGAGCGTCACCATCCCGAGCCCGATGAACCCCGCGACGAGGAGCAGGAGCCCTACGTTCACTCCGGGCTGGATCGGAGCGACGTAGCCGAAGTACGTGTGGAGCGGCGTGAACCCGAAGAACTCGTCCAGGACGAGGCCGAGCCCGATCGCGATCGCGCAGCCGGGCAGCAGCGCGTAGGCGAGCTGTTGCATCCCTCTCGGTCCCATGATCATCTTGACGAAGTTCCGTCCTTTCTTCGGCAGGTGCTGGGCGCCCGGGAAGCCCCGGATCATCCAGATCGAGACCGCGAGGATGACGAGGCCGTACCCGAAGTCACCGAGCATGAACCCGAAGAAGATCGGGAAGACGATCGCGAAGACGAGCGTCGGGTCCCATTCGTTCGCCTGCGGGAGCGAGTAGAACCGGATGAAGAACTCGTAGCGGCGGATGCCGGGCGGGTTGTCCATCAGGGTCGGCGCCTCCTCGTCGGTCGGGACCGTGTAGAAGTGGGCGCGCCGGTGGCTCGCGAGATCGACCGCCGCCTGGAGGCGGCGGAGATCGCGCTGGGGGACCCAGCCCTCGATCGCAAACGTCACCCGGCCGGCGCCGAGCTTGGTGTAGACCTCGAAGAGGCGGTTCTGGATGGCGAGGGCTTCCTCCAGCCCGGTGACGATCGGGTACCACGTCGCCGAGACCACCTGGAGCCGCGCATGGATCTCCGTCCGGCGCTGGTCGATCTCGGCGCGACGGGTCTCGAGCCGGCCCCGCTCCTCCTCGACCGTGCCGCGGAGCCGGGGTATCGGGGTGAGGCGGACTCCGCTGGTCGCGGCGACGCGGGAGACGACGTCCGCCTGGTCGCGCGGGGCGAGCAGGAGGAACCGTCCCGGGACGCCCCCGGCGAAGAACATCGCCTCGGCCTCGGGCGGTACCGCGGCCCGCAGCGTCTCGTACGTCTCGGGATCGGTCTCCCCGAGGAAGACGAGGGAGCTCTTCGGGTCCAGATAGGAGAGGGACTGGCGGTAGAACGCGAGCTTCCCGAGCACCTCCAACGTGTCGCCGATCGAGCGGTTCTCGGTCTGGAGCTGGTCGTCCTCGCGCTCGAGCGATCCGACCACGTCGTCCACCTCCGCGGTCGGCACGCTCTTCGCCGCCGCGAGGGTGGCATCAAGGTCCTGGAACGTCTGGGGCGCGCCGACCGGGGACGGGGGGAGCGCGCTCTTCAATCCGCGGAAGCGCAACGCCTCGTCCCCGACGATGCGCTGGAGCTCGTCGCCGCGCTCCGGGTCGAGGTACCGGAGGGTCTCGGCGGAGACGGTCTCGACCTGGGCGACGCCGAGGTCGTGGAGCGTGGTGAGGACCGCCTCGCGGTCCTCCTTCAGGCCGACGATGCCGATCTTCAGCATCCGAACCGGCCGAAGAACCCCCATCGAACCCTCACTTCCCGGCCGACCGATCTACTTCGGACGGAACGAGCCCAGGACGGCGTTCAGGATCTCGCCCGCGCGCTCGGCCGGCGGCCGTCCCGCCCCGACCCGGGCGGCCGCCGCCGCCGTCTCGCCGTCGGCGACGATCCGCGCCGCCTCCCGGTCGGCCGCCGCCCGGGCCTCCCGCAGGGCGATCTCGCGGGTCTCCTCGGCCGAGGCGCGTTCCGCCTTCACGATCGCATCGTTCTCGGCGACCAGGCGGTCGAGCGCGGCCTTCCGGGCGGCGGCCGCCTCTTGGACCTTCGCCTCCCATTCGGTCTCGGCTTCCTTGACCTGCTTCAGATCGTCCAAGGCGCCCATCGATCGGTCGGGGTTCGCTGCCATGAGTCCTACGATCCTCCCGTGATCTTCACGAGCAGGAAGAGGAAGAGCGCGAGGGCTCCGATCTTGATCGCCGCCGAGACGAGCCACCAGCTGCGGAAACGCCGCAGCGCCACGGTCGTGGCATCAGGCGCTGGCGACATTCGCTCCCTCCTGCTCCATCTTGCGCTTCACGGCCTTGAGCATGCTGAACGAATCGCGTTCGAGCTCATCGAACCGGAACTTGATGTAGCGCACGGTCGCCTCGAGGCGCGGGATCAGCACGTTTTCGATCGCGCTCGCCCGGCGCTTGGTCTTCTCGATCTCGAGCAGGAGGCGACGCAGCGCGTTCTCCTTCTCGGCGATGTCGAGGACGACCTGATAGATCCCCTGGAAGTGGCGGATCGATTCGTGCACCGAGGTGGGCAGGTCGAGGAGGGTCGCCGCGGAAGCGGGCGTGTACTCCCCGCGGTCGACCTTCGGCGTCCGAACGCCCATCACGTTCCGGGTCGAGACCGCGACCGGGGCGAGATCGGGCAGGAGCATCGAGATGTTCTCGAGGCGGGTGGGCCCTTCGCTCATCTCCGCCATGCGGATCGACTCGTAGCCGCGCGCGATCCGCTGCTGGAGATCGCCCCGGAGCTTCATCGCTTCCCGGGAGAGGCTGAAGAACTCCGCGATCAGGACCGAGCGCTTCAGCTTGAGCAGGTTGAGCCCTTTCTTCGCGAGCACGATCCTCCGGCGCGTCTGCAGGAGGACGAGCCGGGTCGGTCGGACGCTCTCCAGCACCATCGTCGCTGCCCCGGGCGGTCTACGCCGCCTTCTTCGGACGGTATTTCTGGACGAACTCGGGCCGGATGCGCTTCAATTCCGAGTCCGGCAGGTCCGCAAAGATCTTCCATCCGAGGTCGAGGCTCTGGTCGATCGTCCGGTCCTCGTCGGGCCGCTGGTTGACGAACTCCGACTCGAACCGGTCGGCGATCTGCAGATAGATCCGGTCGACCGCGCTGAGCGCTTCCTCGCCGACGATCGCGGAGAGCGCCCGCTGGTCCTTCCCCGTCGCATACGCCGCGAACAGCTGGTCCGCGACCCCACGGTGGTCCTCCCGCGTGCGGCCCTTCCCGATCCCTTGGTTCATGAGGCGGGAGAGCGAGGGCAGCACATCGATCGGAGGGTAGACGCCCCGGCGCTGGAGCTCCCGGCTGATGTAGATCTGTCCCTCGGTGATGTACCCCGTCAGGTCGGGGATCGGGTGCGTCACGTCGTCCGCGGGCATCGTCAGGATCGGGAGCTGCGTGATCGACCCCTTGCGTCCCTTGATCTTCCCGGCGCGTTCGTAGATCGTCGCGAGGTCCGTGTACATGTACCCCGGGTACCCCCGACGGCCCGGCACCTCCTCGCGCGCGCTCGCGATCTCGCGGAGCGCCTCGCAGTAGTTCGTCATGTCGGTGAGCACGACCAGGATGTGCATGTCGCGCTCGTACGCGAGGAACTCGGCGGTGGTGAGCGCCATGCGCGGCGTGACGACCCGTTCCATGGACGGATCGCTGGACAGGTTCAGGAAAACGACCGCGCGCTCGAGCGCCCCGGTCGACTCGAACTCGCGCAGGAAGTAGTTCGCTTCCTCGCTCGTGATCCCCATCGCGGCGAAGACGATGGCGAAGTTCTCGTCCGAGTTCCGCAGCTTCGCCTGACGGACGATCTGGGCCGCGATCTGGTTGTGCGGCAGGCCGGCTCCAGAGAAGATCGGGAGCTTCTGCCCGCGCACGAGGGTGTTGTTGACGTCGATGCTCGAGATCCCCGTCTGGATGAACTCGCTCGGTTCCTCCCGGGAGTACGGGTTCATCGCGTTCCCGACGATCTCCAGATGGGTCGTGCTGACGATCTTCGGGCCGCCGTCGCGCGGTTCGCCGAGGCCGTTGAAGACCCGACCGAGCATCTCGTCGGAGACGGCGAGACGGGCGACCTCGCCCGTGAACTTCACACTGGTCGCCTCGATGTTCATCCCCATCGTCGGGCCGAACAC
>JBEKEW010000006.1:0-20438 GCA_050013635.1 Thermoplasmata archaeon
GATGCACCGTATCAAGGTCGTCAACGACATCTCCGATCTGGTCCCGATACTGAGGGCCGTCGACTCGCCGCTGAAGCTCAAACTGGTCCAGCGGCTCGCCGAGAGTTGGCTCACCGCGGAGGACATCGACCGGGAATTCGGCAAGGAAGGCCGGCGGGCGCTCATGTTCTTCGAGAAGCTCAAGCTGATCGACACGCGCTGGGTCGCACGCGAGGGCCGGCGCCAGCCGGACAAGAGCTACCACTTCTACTATTCGACCGTCAACATCAACACGACGACGCCGCTGGTCGAGGTCAGCGAGATCCTTGCGATCGCATCGATGAACGACAAGGAGTACGCGAAGCTCGAGGACCGCCTCTTCGAAGCCGTCGGAGCCCAGGGCCGGTTCTTCTCCGACGTGGCGGAGGAGCTCAGCATGAGCCCGGTCCGCCTCAAGGCAATTGTCAAGCGCTCGCACAAGTTGGAGTACCGTGGCCACCGCATCGAGCGGTTCCAGCCGGCACCCGAGACGTAGGACCCGCCCGGAGGTCTCGGTCCTGCGCATCGGCCATCGGGCCGGTCGCGACCCCCGGCTCACGACCCACGTCGCGCTGACGGCCCGAGCGCTCGGCGCCTCCCGGATGTACCTGCATCCCCCAGATCCCGAGCTCGCGGCCCGCCTCGGCCGGGTCGCTGAACGTTGGGGCGGCTCGTTCACCGTCAACGGCGTCGAGCAGTGGCGCCCCTTCGTGCGCGACTGGGACGGGGCCGTCGTTCACCTCACCATGTACGGGATCCCGATCGATCGGGCGGCGGCCCGGATCCGCCGCCACCGCCGCGTCCTCCTCGTGGTCGGGGGCGCCAAGGTCCCTCCCCAGCTGTATCGCCTCGCGCAGTACAACGTGGCGGTCGGCAACCAGCCCCACAGCGAGGTCGCGGCCGTCGCGATCGTGCTCGACCGTCTGCTCGGCGGCCCCCCGCCGCGGAGCTTCCGGGGCGCTACGCAGCGCATCGTACCGAGCGCCCGCGGCAAGAAGGTGGTCGGACCGGGAGCGACCGGCGCATGAACGACCGGTCCGCCGCGATCCCGGCGCTCGAGCTGCCCCTCTCGGCCCGGGCTCCGGGAAAATGCATCCTCTTCGGGGAGCACGCCGTCGTGCACGGCGCCCCGGAGCTGGTGCTTGCGATCGATCTTTCGACCCAGGTCCTCGTTCGGGGAGCGGCGGCGTTCGCGCTGAACGCCGATCCGGACGGACTCGAGCACAATCCGTACTTCCGGACCGTGGTGGAACGCTGTTGGGCCGGACGGCCTCCCGTGGCGGTCCGTGCGGTCTCCCGGATCCCGCGCGCTGCCGGGCTCGGGTCCTCCTCGGCGTTCGTCGCGGCGAGCGTCGCGGCGTTCGGGGCCGCCTCGGGCGGCCTCTCGCGCGCGGAGCTCGCCCGACGGAGCTTCGCGGTCGAACGCGGCGCACAGGGGGTCGGGAGCCCCGGGGACACATCGGCCTGCGTCGCCGGCGGCTACGTGACGCTGAACGGCGGCTCCGGCCCGGTCCTGTGGACGTTGTCGGACGGCGAGAAGGAGTGGACCGCCCGCCGCGCGTCGGACCCGGGGTGGACCTGGGTCGTCGCGTATACGGGGGTGCCCCGTTCGACCGCGGAGGCGGTGCGCGCGGTCGGCCGTCGCCTCGGCGAGCCCGGGGGCCCGGAACTCCTGGCGGAGTTTACCCGGGTCGCCACGGAGGGGATCCGCGCGCTGGAGGCCGAGGACCGGGCCCAGGTGGCGGCCCTCATGATCCAGAATCAGGAGCTTCTTCGTCACGCCGGCGTCTCCCATCCACGCATCGAGGCACTCCTCGAGGCGGCCCGCCCGGTCTCCGAGGCCGGGAAGCTGACGGGGGCGGGCGCCGGCGGTTCGGTCGTGATCCTCCCCGAACGCGGTCGGGAGGTGGAGCTCCTGCGTCGGCTCGCTCGCGCCGGAGCCCTGACGTTCGTCGTACGGGCCTCCCCGCACGGTGCCGAGGTCGTGGATCCGAACGACCCGGCGCCTCTCCCCAGCTGAGGAGCCGCCGGCAGCTACTTCCGTGCCACGATCCGGACGATGCTGTTCGGTTCGACGGGGTGTTCGGCGGCCAACGCGCGATGGGTGCGGGCGTCGATCGCCCGGATGAAGTTCTCGCCAAGATCCGAGTGGACGCGATAGGCCATCGCCCGGGCCGTCGTGCCCACCGGTAGGAGGAAGGCGTCGGGGAGCATGCGACCCCGGGAGTCCGTCCAGTGCGTCTCGTCTTCGACCGGGTACACCACCATGCGGTGAAGGCGGTCGAAGATCATCGATTCGAGGGACTGTTGGACCCCGGTCGACCCCCATCGCTTCAACGTCTCGGCGATCCCGTCCAACGCCTTGCGTTGCGGTCCCGACAGCCGCTCGGGTTCGGCGACCACGAAGGACGCATCGCCGGGGCGGTACCGCACGAGCCCGGCGCGGGCCGCCCGTCGTAGCGTGAGCTCTTGATCGGCCGAGGTCGCGACGAGCGGCAAGGGCGCGATCGCCTCCGTCAGTCGGTCCCGGTCGGTGAGCTGCGCTCGGTCGCACTTGTTGGCGACGATCAGCCGCGGCTTGGCGATCCGGAGCAGCTCGCGCGCGAGTTCGGTGCGGTCCGAGGCGGTCCACTTCGACGGGTGGTCGCGATCGACCGGAACGACGCGCAGCGATGCCGAGATCGCGGCCGGTGTGATGGAGAGTCCTGCGAGACGCTGGGCGAGGAACTCCTCGGTCTTGAGGCCCTCCATCTCGATATGTCGTGCCTGCCGCCCGAACTCCCGGGACAGCACCTCCGCGCACCAGGCGACGAGCTCCTCCTGGAGCCACGCCACCTCCTCCGCGGGGTCGTGGGTCCCGGCGTTATCGATCACGCCTTCGGCGTTGGTCGATCCCGACAGGTCGACCACCTGCAGGAAGCCGTCGGCAGCCCGAAGATCGTCCAGGAACCGATGCCCCAGACCCCGGCCTTCGTGCGCCCCCGGAACGAGCCCCGGAACGTCGATGAGATTCACGGGGATCCAGCGGGTCCCGTCCACGCATTTCGCATTCCCGGGCGTGCACGGCGTGCCCTTCTCGGTGTGCGGGCACGGGGACCGGACCGCCGCAACGCCCCGGTTCGGTTCGACCGTCGTGAACGGGAACGGGGCCATCGGGACATCGAGGAGCGTGAGCGCGTTGAAGAACGTCGACTTCCCGACGTTCGGTTGACCGACTACCCCGACCTCCATCGATCTTCGATCCCTCCCTTCCTACGCGTCGTACTCCGGGGGCGTCTCGGTGACACCGAGCGCCTGGTTGGCGCTCAGCGCGAGCGCAAAGAGGAGGTCCCCGAGCCGGTTCGCCCATTCGAGGAGCTCGGGTCGCTGCGGTTCCGTGCGGTGGAGCCGCCAGAGCACACGCTCGGCGCGGCGCGCGACCGTGCGGGCCCAGTGCAGCTGGGAGGCGGCATGGGTCCCCGTAGGGAGCACGAACGTGCGGAGCGATGCGACCGCTGGGGAGCACCGATCGATGTCCGCCTCCAGACGACGGACGTGACGTGCCTCGATACGGCCCGCGGGCGGAACCGTGCCCGGGGGCGTCGCCAGCTCACTCTCGGCGAGGAAGAGCTCGTGCTCGAGTCGTCGAAGGAGCGTGCGGATCTCCGAGAGCGCGACGGGGAACTCGGATTCGACGACCCCGAGACAGGCGGCGAGCTCGTCGAAGGTGCCGTAGGCGTCGATGCGGACCGAGTCCTTAGCTACCCTCGCGCCACCGACGAGAGCGGTTTCGCCGCGATCCCCGGTGCGGGTATAGAGCCGCGTACTGCTCGTGCCTCCGGTCGCCACGGCAGCTGATCCAGTGGAGAGCTGAGCCCGTGAACCGAGCAGTATGAGATTCGGAGGACCTCATTATGCTTGGCGTCCTGACGGCACAGTCGGCAAATGAATCCACTTCGTTCGCTCCAGGCAATTCCCAACGGTTCCATGTTTGCAACACACCCTGTTCCGAGACCTAGCGTCCGAGGAGGCCCCGACCCTCGCGATCTGCCCGACGACGGGTCTCGCGCCGCGTCGCCTCGCTGCGCGCGTGCGCGCGGAGCTGGTTGACGCGGTCATGGGTCCGTTCGAGTTCGCCGAGCCCGAGGGTCACGAGGACATCGATCGCGCTCTCGCGGCTCCGCACCACCCCATCTTCGACCAGCGACTCGACCTCGGCCCGCAGGGTCGCGGGTAGTTCGAACGCAAGTTCCCGATGCTCCACGGACTCGCGCACGAGGGCACGGACCGCTTCGGAGCGGTTCGAAAACTCGCGCACATTCCGGAAGCTCTCGAGGAGCGCCTCCTCTTCCTCGGTCAGACGCACTCCGAGGAATCGGGACGCGGTCGCTGAGGGTCGGTCAGTTCGCACGCCGTTTAACGATGTTAAACTTGTATTTAGATATTGTTCTCAAAATGTTTAACAGCGCGGTCGCACGCCCGTACATGCCGAGGGAGTCCGCCTTCGAACTCCGATGAAGCGGGAGCGTATCGCACCCCGTCGACTCCGAGGGAATGCGTTTCGGCGCGATCGGCACGTCCCGCGTCCGGCCGAGAGGTGTCAAACCGATCCGCTATTCCTTGAGGAACGCAAGCAGTTCGGCGCAGATCTGGTCCTTGAGCGTCGCGCACATGCCGTGGGGCGCGCCCGGGATAACCTTCAATCGGGCCCCTTTGACCAGTTTGGACGAAGGTAGAGCGGATGCGCCGATAGGCACGATCTGGTCGTCGTCGCCGTGCAGGATGAGCGTCGGTACGTCGATCTTCTTGAGGTCCTCCGTGAAGTCCGTCTCCGAAAACGCCTTGACGCAATCGTAGACGGCCTTGTGCCCGGCCATCATCCCTTGCAACCAGAACGAGTCGCGCAGACCCTGGGAGACCTTGGCACCGGGGCGGTTCGCACCGTAGAAGGGAGTGCTGAGGTCTTTGAAGAACTGCGAACGGTCCGCGAGAACACCCGCGCGGATCCGATCGAACGTTTCGATCGGCAAGCCGCCGGGATTGGCGGCCGTCTTCAACATGAGCGGTGTCACCGATCCGATGAGGACGGCCTTGGCGACGCGCTTCGTCCCGTGGCGTCCGATATAGCGCGCGACTTCGCCCCCGCCCGTCGAGTGGCCGATGTGGACCGCGTCCTTCAGGCCCAGCGATTCGACGAGCGTCGCGAGATCGTCCGCATAGGTGTCCATGTCGTTGCCCTCCCAAGGCTGGCTCGAGCGGCCATGACCTCGACGATCGTGCGCGATGCATCGAAATCCGCGTTCGGCCAGATAGAACATCTGGTCCTCCCAGGCGTCGGCGTTCAAGGGCCAGCCGTGACTGAAGACCACGGGCTGCCCCTTGCCCCAGTCCTTGTAGTAGATCCGCGTGCCATCGTGGGTCGCTATCGTGGTCATCGGATGCGTTCCTCGAACGAGAAGCTGGATTGCCCGCTCTCCCGCCCTGTTCGGTCCTGCCAGATGAAGTGTTCGGTCGGATAGACTCCGTGCCATCGCGGGTGTGGGCCGCGGTTCCGGGCGCGGCTCGTCGGTGCGGCCATGCCCGGGGTTCGGCGACGTCCTGCCCCCGCGTCCTAACCCCGCGGTGGTTCTGCCGGAGAGTCACGGTCGGCGTACCCTCGCTCCGGCGCAGGGTGATCGAACCGAAGGGCGACCGCCCCCGTGATGTCGGCGCGATAGGGTCGCAATCGCTCCCGGGGTGCGGGAGACCTTCATGTACGCACCCCTCGGCGGGCGAGGCGATGGGAGGTTCCCCGACAAACGCTTATCGAACTCGTAGCCTCTCGGAGACCGTGGAGGACTCCGGGTCGCGAGAGGACGGGGTCGCTACAACCGTCACGTACATCGGCCATGCCACCTTCCTGATTGGATCGGGCGGGGAGACGATCATCACGGACCCGATCCTCTCCGACCGGGTCGGTCGCTACTTCACGAAGAGAAGCAGCCCCTGCCCGATTCGTCCCGAAGCGATCCAAGGGATCATCGGTATCCTGATTTCGCACGGGCATCACGACCACCTGGATTATCCATCGTTGCAGAGACTCGGTAGGACCCATCCGATCGTGGTCCCCTGGGGGATTGCCCCTCTGCTACGCGTGCGCGGATTCTCGGACGTGCGGGTCAGCCGACCGTGGGAGGAGCTTTCGCTCGGAGGATGGCGGATAACCCCGGTCCCGTCCCGTCACTTCGGGGGTCGTCTACCGTTGGCGTTCACGACAGGGTACCAAGGGTACGTGCTCTCCGGACCGAGCTGCATCTACTTCGCGGGCGACTCGGGGTTCGACGAGCCGATGTTCCTCGAGATCGGTCGACGGTTCTCTATCGACTTGGCGATCCTCCCGATCGCGGGCGCGTTGTTCCCGGGATTCCGCCGCAATCACATGAACTCGGAGGAAGCGCTGCGGGCGTTCCAGGTGCTCGGGGCCAAACGGATGATTCCCATGCACTTCGAGACCTTTCCTGCCTCGTTCGGCCCGGCGGACGAGGCACGTCGACACCTGCACGAAGAATCCGCCCGCCTTGGAACGGACGACCTCCTCAGCGTCCTGTCGCCCGGGGAGAGTCTCAACTTGGAATCAGGGGGCGGGTTGGGGGGGGAGGGTCTCGCCGTGAAGCACCCTATCACGGATTCCGAACCGGCTTCCACGGCGTCCCCGAGGCAGCTCGAGTGATCGACATCCTGTACCTCGTCGTCGTCTTGCTCCTGACCGTCGACACCGTGGCGATCGCTACGTTGATCCTGGCCGAGCGGAGGGACCCTCAAAGCGTCCTGACTTGGCTCGTGGTGATCGTCGCCCTCCCGTTCGTCGGCTTCGCTCTGTACATGCTGTTCGGGTTCACGTACTTCAACGAGCGGAAGTTCAGCTTCAAGACCCGGCGCGATCAGGAGTTCCTCGACCGGATCGCGAAGGCGCAGGAACTCGGGGCTCCCGTCGAACTCGGTCACCACAATCTCGGCGACCTGGACGACCATCCCGATCTCGCGCGGATGCTCTTGGTCGATGGCGCCGCGTTCCTTACCACGGGCAATCAGGTGGACGTCTTCACCGACGGGAACGCGAAGTTCGATGCGCTATTCGAGGCGATCGAAGGAGCGAAAAAGAACATCAATCTCGAATACTACATCCTCCGGAACGACGTGCTCGGCCAGAAGCTGGTCCGAGCCCTCGATCGAAAGGCGCAGGAGGGGATCGCGGTTCGGTTGCTCTACGATGATATGGGCAACAAGATCCCCGCCAAGGGCTTCCGAGACCTCCGGGCGCACGGAGGCAAGGTCAGCAGCTTTTACCACGCGCTCATACCTTCGGTGGGCCTGCGCGTGAACTACCGGAACCACCGGAAGATCGCGGTGATCGACGGGACGGTCGGGTTCCTCGGGGGATTCAATGTGGGCACCGAGTACCTCGGCGAAGGTCCGCTCGGTGCCTGGAGGGACACGGCGGTGCGCATTCGGGGTTCCGGGGCCCGGGCCTTGCAGCTGCGGTTCGTTCTCGACTGGAACTACGCGACCCACGAGGGCCTGACGCTCGGAGCCGACTTCTTCCCGGAAGCACCGTCGCTCGGTCCGTGTGCCATCCAGATCGTCAGCGGCGGTCCCGACACCCGATGGAACCCGCCCCACCAGGAGTACCTCAAGATGATCAGCACCGCGAAACGCACCTTCTACCTTCAGACCCCCTACTTCATCCCGGACGCCAGCGTCCTGATGGAGTTGCGCATCGCCGCCCTCGCCGGGGTGGATGTCCGGATCATGATCCCTACGAAGCCCGATCACCCCTTCGTCCACTGGGCCTCCCTGTCGTACCTCGGAGAGCTCCTCGGGGCCGGTGTGCGCGGGTTCAGCTACGACGCCGGATTCCTTCACGCCAAGACCGCGACCGTCGACGACTTTGCGACCTCCATCGGGACCGCGAACTGGGACATTCGCAGTTTCAAGTGGAACTTCGAAACGAACGCCGTCATTTACGATCGCAAGCTTGCCGCAGAATACCGGGCGATCTTCGAGGATGACATGACGCGATGCACGGAGATCACGAAGGAGTGGTACGCCACGCGGGGCGAATGGATCAATCTGAGGGAGTCGGTCTCACGACTGTTCTCCGCAGCGCTCTGAACCGACCGCCTTCGCGGAGGGCCTCCGGCATCGACGCCGCCGCGGCGAACGAACCATCGCAGATACCGCTTAACCCCACTCAAGGAGGGGTTTATATTCCGTCAGACCGAGCATGAATCATGGCAGTCCACAGAATCAGCCTGGTCGGTGCCTTGTTGCTCATACTCCTGGCGCTCGTTCTGCTGTTCCTCGTCGGGCCCATCGGTCTGCTGATCCTGATCCTGGCGTTCGTCCTACTGTGGTACGCGTTCGGACCCGGCGGTCGCGTGGTCGTCACGAGTTGATCCGGACAGAGCTCGGCCCGCTCGGTGGTCGTGTCCAACCCGGACCGCCGGGAAGGGCCGGCTCGTAATCAAAGCATGCGCGGAGGATTCCGGTTCGTGCATTTTCGCAACCCGGCACGAGAAATTGATGTATCATAGCTCAAGAATGACATATTGTGTGTATGCAAAATGTCATTTCTAGCGATGTAGTGCATTCGACTACGGTCTCCCTTATATACTATCGCTGCCTTTATATATGTAGAGAGCAACTATGAAGCAGCTAAGCGAACAAGAAGCCCGCCAGATGATGACCCTTGCGAACACCCGAAATGTCGACAAGGTCGTAGAGCAGTACGCGGACGATGCAACGTTCCAGGTACCCAGCCTCGACGCGCCGATCCGCGGCAAGGCGTCGATCCGCTCGTACCTCGAGAGCGCCTACGCGACGTTCCCCGACTGGACCATGGACGTCAGCAAGGTCATCGTCTCGGGGAATGACGTGGTCGTCGTCAACTCGGTTCACGGAACCCACACCGGTCCGTTCACCGCTCGGGACGGCAAGGCGATCACCCCGACCTACAAGCTGTTCGTCGAGGAGCAGCTGACCCATGTGGTCATCAACGAGCACGGCAAGATCTCGTCGTTCCGCGCGTACGGCAACCCCTCGGACATGCACCGCCTGCTCGGGTTCCCGCAGTCCGTGACGACGCACCGGGAGACGACGTCCACCGTCACCACGACGTCGGACGCGCACCCATCGCAGCCGTCGTAGATCGGTTCGTTGGACGCACGCCGATCCCCAGGTCGAACTCCTTCCTGGCCCGGTCCTCCGGGCCAGCCCCCATCCCGCGGAGGATCCGTATCGGCACCGCTCCCGGCGCAGCAGCGTGCTCGAATCCGGCGCGCCACCCGTCAGAAGTGTAAGTATCCCGTGTAGAACAGGTAGCTGATCAGAAGCAGACCGCCGACCAGGATCAACAGCCAGAAGAACTTGAGGACGACCAAGATGATGAGGACGATGACTGCGATGACCAGCAGGGTAACGGCCCATGACGACCCGACATCCATGATCGCTACGCTCCGGTGGGGCATACCCGCCTCCCCCTAATTATCTTCTCGTCCGGGGGAGCCGATCGTCGAGGATCCACCCGGAGGAAGGCGACCAACGCCTCAGTACCGTAGTTTCGCGCTCGTCGGAACAAGTTGGCCAGGCCTATGTGGGTGATTCCCTCTGCTTCCGTTGGTCTCACCTCCAGTTGGGCTCCGTGCTGGTCCCCACTGGGGCGAGACCCCCATTATCAGCAATTCTGGGCACAGCACCCGGGAATCCCGTCCCCGTGTGCCGGGGCAAGATTTATCCGAGGTTGGACCTGCTCGCCGGCGGGGACCCATTCATGGCGTGGACGCAGGCGGAAGTTCGGGAGCTCAAGGAAGGCCGGTACGTGATCATCGACGACGAGCCCTGCCGTATCCTGAGCATCCAGACCTCCAAACCGGGGAAGCACGGGGAAGCGAAGTCCCGGATCGACGCGGTGGGCATCTTCGACGGTGCGAAGCGCAGTGTCGTCCACCCGGTGAAGCACAAGGTCCAGATCCCGATGATCGGCAAGCACCAGGCCCAGGTGCTCTCCCTGACGGACACGGAGGTCCAGCTGATGGACCTCGAAACATACGCGACGTTCTCGATGGCGCTGGACGAGGAGACGAAGGGCCAGGTCCAGCCCGGCGCCGAGGTCCAGTATCTGGACGCGATGGGCCGCCGGAAGATCACCCGCTCGTAGGGTGAGGACTAGCTCGAGCCGAGCGCGAGCCCTGCGAGCACGATCCCCGGCGGGCCCCGGGGTGGTCCGAGGGGCAGCCGGTCGTACTCGACCGTGTGCTTGATGCCCCGGCGCCGCAACATGGCCGAGACCTGCTCGGTGACGTGGACGATATCCTGGCCCCGAAGCGCCTTGGTGAAGTAGAACTCGGCCCGGCGGTCGTCGGACATGGGGAAGATCAGCCGCAGTCCGAAGGCATCGATCCGATTGTACCCCGCCGGCTTGCGGTCGGCGCGCAGGTCCCTCAGATTCTCCTCCAGCAGGACATCCGGCAGGATCGTCTCCCCCTCCTTCGCGAAGGGGCGGTTCGCCTCGACCACCTTCTTGTAGATCTCGGGAAAGACCCGGACCAGGTCCTTGTAGCTGCGTTTCGGGTCGAGGAGGATGTGGCCACTGCGGGCCTTTACCGGGGGAGTCATATCCCGTTCCGAAGCTCGGGAGCGCACTTAGGCCCTTCGCCGGAACGGCGGAGTCCCGGGCAGCGGTTTATTCCCTCGAGGTGGGTTCGGCCGCGATCATGGCCCCGACGATCCCCCTCTCCGAACGCCCCGAGGAAGGCTGGCGCCTGTGCCGACAGGCGATGACCGAGATCGCCGCGGGGCGGTTTCCCGTTGACGAGTGGATCACGCGCACGCGCCAGGACCTCGACCTCGCCGAGAGCGTCGGAGTTCTGGCGATCGACGGCGCGGTAACGTTCGGGGTAGCCCTGTGGAACCGCACGTCGCTGCCGGCCCGACGAGTGAGCCTGCTGTATCTCCTCCCGGACCACCGCTCGCCCCGCGGCTTCCGCGAGTTCCTCCGAGACGTGATCGACGCTTCCCCCCGGGACGGCCCGGTCGCATTCTCCACCGGAGACCTCCTCGGTCTCGACCGCGCGGAACAGGCCGCGATCATGGAGCCGCTCGGTTTCCGTCAGTTCGCACGTACGGAGATGGAGTTCCCGAGTGGGTCACTGATACCTTCCATCTCTCTGGAGGAGGACATCCGGCTCCGACCGGTAGAGCCGACGGATTCCCGGACGTTGGCCGGCCTTCACCGAGAGGCGTACGCCGACCGATTCGACCGATACCTGTTCATGGAGGACCCGGATCCCGGCCGAGACTCCGCGCGCGGGATGGATAAGCTTCTTCGCGGGGGGTGGGGCCCGTTCCTGTCCGAGGACTCGTTCGTCGCCGAGCGGGACGGCCGGCTCGTGGGAGCCTCGCTCCTGGTCCTGATGGAGGGGAATCCGCTCCTCGCGGACGCCATGGTCGATTCGGCGTTTCGCGGCCGTCGCATCGGCGCCGCCCTCGTGACGGCCAGCCTCGTGTCCCTTCGCGCGCGTTCTGTGCCCGCGCTGCGTCTCAACGTCACCGAGGGGAACGCGCGCGCCCAACGCCTGTACCGGGGGCTGGGTTTTGTTCCGACGTTCACGGATGTCGGTTGGTACTCGCCACGGTGCGTACCGGTCCCACCCGAACAGGAATGAGGCGTCGCATCCCCCGGGCGGACGGCCGCCTCGCGGTCGAAAGGCTCAAAGAGGCCGCCCGATAACTCGGGTCGGGCGCTCCCGTAGTCTAGTGGTCAAGGATAGGGGCCTCTCGAGCCCTTGACGCGGGTTCAAAGCCGCCCGGCACCGCGCCGGTCGGGGAAACTCCCGCCGGGAGCACCTACCTTCTCGGGTGACTCTCAGGCCGTTAGACCCAAGCGAGCGAGGTCGAGCTTCATCTCCTCGCGTTCCGTCGGAGTCAAGGGAAGGAGCGGGGGTCGCACCGGCCCTCCGGCCATTCCCATGAGCTCCCCCCAGAACTTCACCATCTGGACCGGTAGCGCACCTCCGGTTCGTCCGGCCACGCGCCCCCACCACTTGCGAGAAACGGCCTTGATGGGCCGGATCTTCGCATACAACTGGCGCGCCTCGTCCCAGCGTCCCCGAGTAGCCAGTTCGATGAACCGGACGTAGTGGTTCGAGGACTCCGTGTCGAACCGCCAGTCGCTCGTGTTCGCGAACATCACTTGCTGGTGGATCCCGTACGGCTCCCCGACGAAGAAGATCTCCTCGTCCGGCATGCTGACGACCGCCTTCGCGCCCGCCTCGAGGTGGGTGTCGATGGAAAGTTGAAGGTTGAAGCTCGCCTCCTTGATGGCGATCAGAGTCTCGAGGTCGGCCATCCGCGACAGGGCCTTCGCGGAGAGGACGATCCCGAACTGGGGAGAGTTGTAGAAGGCGATCCCGATGTTGACCCGCTCGGCGACCCGGGTGACCCAATCGACGACCTGCTCCTCGGTCTTCGTCACCAGATACGGCGGAGCGAGGATGACGAAGTCGAATCCAAGCTCCTCGGCCCGACGGGCCATCGCGACGACGTCCTTGAAACAGGTGTCCGTGACCTGGAACGCAACGAGCGCCCGACCGTGGACGAGGCGCGGAGCGAGCTCCATCAAACGGTATCGTTCGTCCCGGGTCAGACTCCAGAACTCCCCCATGTTCCAGGAGAAACCGAGCCCGCAGGTACCGAGCCGCAGGACGTGCTCGATGTTGGCCGCGAGCCCCTTCTCGTCGAGCTCATCCTCCGCGGTGAACGGAGTCATCATCGTCGTCCACTGGCCCACGAGCTTCTCCCGGGCCCACCCCTTCGCCTCTGGTCGGGTGTAGTGCATGAACCCCCTCCTCGTCCCTTACGCCGGACCGATCGATCCCGGGGAGCTCATTCCGGCTCCGGCATACGCTAGCTCGGCGGAGCTTCCACCCTTCACGATGAAGAGCTCGAACTCCTCGTCCCGGTGTACCTCGTTTACGATCCGATGACCTTTTCGATCCGCCCAAGCGCGCAGGTCGATCCGGGTCGGTACGTCATTCACCAGGACCCGGGCCACGCTGCCTGACGGAAGGCCGGAGAACTCCTTCTCGAGTCGAGCGATCGCTCCCTTGCATGTCAACAGCGTTCCGTCGACCGTGAGAGCGATGGGCGCGGAGTTCATGACGGGATCCGAGCCACGGGAGGCCCGGCTTCGGCAAACACATCGACCTTCCCGGTCAGCCGCTGCCGGAGTTCGTCCCGAAGCGCCGCCACGGCGGACGCGACGACGTTGCCACTCTCTCGGTCGCCGAGGGTGCACACCGCTCCCCGAACCCCCACGATGTCGGGGTTGATCCGAACGAGCGTGCTGAGGTTCGCTATCTTGAGGGCTCCCGAGAGCGCCGTGCTCATCCCCGCCTCCTTCCCCTCGAGGACAAGCTCCTTCAATCGCGCCTCCTCGATGAAGTCGAAGAGGTTTCGGCCGTCTTTGACGAGCGTGTCGATGAGGATTCCGTCGCTGCGACTCTCCTTGCCCAGCTTCACGACCAGCGTGGGGTCGATCCCCTGGTAGAGATGACTGTCGGCGAACGTCGCGGCGATGAGCTTCGTGTCGAACCCCTCCAATGCGCGTCGGCTCTCTCGGAGGATCCGCAGCGCGGTCTCGTAGTCGCTCTGGACGAACCCGACCTTCACGGAGGTCGCGCCCAGCGCTGCGGCTCCATAGACCGCCATGGCCACAGTTCCGGCTTGATTCGGCACCACCCCGAGCGTGACGCTCACATGCATCTTCTTGGGGAACGCGTTGCGAACCTCCCGGATCACCGGGGGGAAGTTGGACCCCACCATCATCTCCCGTAGGTTCTTCACATCCACGATGTCGGCACCGCCGGCCGCGGCCTCGAGCGCCTCATCGAGATTCTGGACACTGACCATGAGCATCATTCTACACCACCTTCCCGGGTGCCACCTAGTCGGCAGCGCGTGTTGATATCAGTTTCGGACCGACGAACATCCGACCCCTCGCCGACACCGGCCGGAGGAATCGAGAACCTCCTCGTAGACTCCGTCCCTGCCGCCGTCCCCACCGTCGGACCTGGCACTTCGAACCGCTCCACGGGGGTACTTGGATGTACGGGGGAGATAGCCTCTCCGTAGAGCGAGCTTGACCCCCGATAGGTCCGTCCGCCCGACCCGTTTCGCCGGTGACGGCGACGCGAGGCAGGATGGGACGAACTGTGACCGGGCCGGACGGCATCTCGCGGGGGACCGGTGGGGTTCTAGCGATGGCCATGGGATGCTTCGGGCGAGCGAATTCGTAGGCTCGAATCGCGCGGTCGAACCCCTCGACCGCAGACCCCCCCGGCTAGGACCGGAGTCAGACACTGAGCAGCGTCCCATCCCAACCTCCCCCTTCATGGAGGGTGATTACCGTTAGGATCTCTCCGGTCCTTGAGAGTGCATCGCGACGTGTCGATCGGTCTTGGCGACCGTCTCCGGCTCGACGCTCCGGTTGATCGTTACTTCGTTGACGATCACGAGCATCTCCATCGTCATCAACAGGTTCGAGACGACCCGCTGGGCCGCCACGGCGACTCGACGGTCGGAAACCCGGCGGGCGAGCGCGTCCCCCAGGGTGTAGTCGGTGGGCAGCAACCGATCGATTTCGTTGAGGTTCGCGTTCGCGTCCACGACCGAGAGCCGGGTGAAGGCGTCCATCGTGCGCTCGAGCAACCCGTCGACACGGGTGATCAGGGCGACCAGGTCCGAGATGGCCGACTTCGGCAGGCGGTTGACCCCGAGGAGATTGTCGCCAAGCTCCCGACCTACCCCGGATATCAGATCTCCCGTAACCTCAAGGACCTTGGCGAGGAGCCGGTACCCGATCTGGTAATGGTGGCTTTCCACCCCGATGTCGCGCGCGACCTGGAAATCGTCCGAGGAGAGGAGGAGCTGCCGGACCATCAGGAGGTAGAATCGGTCGATCTCGTCTTCCATCGGTCCAAGCTGCTGGAGCGCGGTGCGGTCTCCGCCCGTCAGGACGGACCGACAGGTCTCGAGCTCGGTACGCAGCATGCGCACGACCTGGCTCATGAGACGGTGGAGCTGGTACTTGCCGGGGTCGACGAAGTTCTGTACCTCGACGCTCCCCGGTTCCTCCTCAACGACCGTCATGCCGAGGACGTGAGCAACGGTGAGCCGTACCTCTTGGCGCTGCTCGGGCGTGAGCCCGGAACGGGAGGTCACCACGATCTGGTCCTGACCGGTGATGTACCCTCCGATCAGGAGCCGGGCCAGAAGCTTGGGTGGGGCCCCGCTCGCGTCGATCCGAAGGAGCTTCTGGCGCCGTTCCGACGGGGTCTCCGCGTTCGCGGGGGTGATCTCCAGCCGACCTCCACCGAGGTCGCGGAACCTCAGGGTGTCGCCCGTCTGGAGGTTCATCGAGTCGGTCCAGGCCTTGGGGAGGGTGATCGAGAGCGATGACGAGCCGGTCCGCTGGACCCTTCGGGTCAGCCCCGGCGCTTCCGGCCCCTTCCCGCGTTCCGGCCGAACCCGTGGCATCAGTACCGTATCGTATCGGGCACTTTAACCGTCTGCCCGGGGGCCATCTTGCCGGCCGACCCCTCACCCGCTGGTCTCCTTACTCTCCTTACCGCCGTGAGTGCACCCGCATCACCTACCAGGCCCTTCCCTCTGTCAGAGGCATCCTATGCGAAACGGAGAGAGAAGGCTTCCCCGACTTCGAGAGAGCATGCGAACCGCAGGGTTCCCGCTCTTCGCCCGAGCGAACTGGTGGCGAAAGGTAAGCGCAACGGCCTGGCCGGTTGCGGACCGAAAGGCGCCGGAGAGGTCGTAAGATGGCGTTTATCGACATCCTAGCGCTCGAGGAAGTCACCCTGCTGATCGCCGCGGTCGTGATCGGCTACGTGGGCCTGATCGGGTTCCTGGCGATGCGCCGCAACGACCCGCCGGGACTGCACAGCGCGCTCCGAGGGGCCGCGATCCCCATCGGTAGCCTCGGCGTGATCGTGACGACTCTCGCCATATGGGGCGAGTTCGCCTGGCCGCTCCCGGGAAGCTACAACATCCTGTTCACCGACGTCTACCTGCTGTTCGGGCTGACCCTGGTGATTCTGGCCATCTCGATGGCCGGAGCCCTGAAGCTGCAGTACGCCGGCCTGTTCGCGCTCGTCGCCGGCGGCGTGTCGATCGCCTACGGATGGGCGGGCTACGGGCTCAACATGACGAAGGAGCCGCTCGAGACGTTCCTCCTCTACGGCGCTTTCGGGCTTTCGGGCATCCTCGCGTTTCCGGCGACCTTGGTCGTCGACCACTACTTCGCGCACCCGGACGGCACGGCCTTCGCGTTCGGTTCGGGGGTTTCCGCCTCCCACCGGCACGTATCGATGCGGGCCGCGACCCGAGCCGCACAGCCGCTGGTCCCCGTGGGATCGGCCGCTACCGCGGACCCGGAGCCGACCCCGAGCCTCCGCGCGAGCTTCCACCTCCCGATCTACATCGACGTCACGCTGCTGATCTTCGTGGCCTCGATCGCGCTCGCGGGCATCGCCGCGCTGTTCTACCTGGACAGCACGTTGTCGGCCCACCTCACCAGCGCGCCGTAGAACGAAGTCGCGAGAAGGATAGATCGGATGCCCCGCGTCGGGAGGGGAAGCCCCCCTCCCGATGCCCCTCACCCCCGTCGGGGGTGGGGGGTTATGTCGTGGGCTCCCGAACGACCCGAGCGTAAGGAGAACTAACGATGGACACTTCTGAGGTCTGGTACGGCGTGATCACGAGCAAAGACTCCCCCGAGGAACCTCGGCTTCGGGTCTCCGACCACCCCTTCTTCCGCGGCTTGGACCCCGAGCTGATCGAGGCGGCCGGCCAACGTTCGGTCGACACGACCTACGAGACCGATGACCTGATCGTCCGCCAGGGCGAGGTTGCGAACCGATTCCACCTGATCTTCCACGGCAAGGTCGCCATCGAGGTCGGCGGGCCGGAGTGGGCCCGCCGGACGGTCCAAACGATCGGGTCGGGGGAGGTCCTCGGCTGGTCGTGGATCGCCCCGCCGTACGTCTGGCAGTTCGACGGGAGAGTACTCAAAGAGACGCGCGTCGTGTCGCTCGACGCGTCGGTTCTCCGCAGCGCTCTCCTCTCGCGGCCGGCCGAGGCCTACCGATTCTTGCAGCGGCTCTTGCCGGTGATCGGGCAGCGTCTGGAGAACACTCGGGTCCAGATGCTCGAGCTCCAGTGCATCTAGGCCGCGGCCGGGACCCGGAAGAGGCCTTATCTCCGAGGTGGCTGGTCCGGTCCTTGTGCGGCTGCTCATCGTAGACGACGACCGACGTGCCCGTCGGGCCCTGTCGGACCTCCTCGTGGGACGGGGCCACACGATGGTCGTCACCGCATCCGCGAAGCGGGCTCTCGACCGGCTCGAGGAGGAGCCGTTCGACCTCGTCTTCACGGAGCTTCGCACGGCGCGGATGGATGGGATGAAGCTCCTGAAGACCGTCCGCCGGCGCTGGCCCGAGACCCGCATCGTCGTGCTCGCGGGTTCCCGGGACATCGATGCGGCGGTGGATGCGATGCGGGTCGGAGCGATCGACTACGTCCGTAAGCCGATCGACGAGGAACGGCTCAACGGAGTGCTCGAGCGGGTCGAGCGGGAGCTCGCGCCAACCGGGGGGCGCCCCGAGCCGGTGACGGTCTCGGCCGGTCGCCGCGCACCCGGCGGCCGGCCGCCCCCGGATCCGCCGACGCCCGCCGCCCACGAGCTCGGAGAGGGGCGCCTCAAGCCCGGGATCACGGACGGTCGCGTTCAGAACGTGTTGCGGATCGACGCGACGGGGGCTCCGTCGAACCTGCTCGGTCGGCTCCTCGTCGGGAGCTATATCACGGGCCAAGACCAGGTCCTCGTCACCGCTCGGAACGGGCTCACCACCGTGCAGCGGAAGGAGATCCATCGGATGGTCGACCGGATTCTCGGAATGACCGTGGTCGGGGACAGCCCAGGGGTCGTCGAGGTCCAGAACTTCGTCGACCCGGGCAAGTACGAGCTTCCCCGCCTGCTCGATCGGGTCGTCCGTATGCTCCGGACCGAGCTCGAGATCTGTCGCGCCGCCCTCACGGGGAGGGAGGCTCCGCAGCTCCCGATGATCGATACGATCGAGGAGGAGATCGACCGGTTCTACCTCTTGATGGTCCGCCAGCTCCTGCTCTCTTCCGACAGCCCCCGGATCGCCCGGAGCATCGACGTCGAGAGTCACCACTACCAGATCGGTTACCGACTGGTAGCGAAGATGCTCGAGGTCACCGGCGACCTGATCCACGGAATTGGGACCGAGCTCCAGGGGAACCTCCCCGGGTTGCGCCGGATGCCCCGGACCGTGATCCACGAGCTCCTGACCCGCATGGAGCGACTCGAGCTCCTCCTAACCCGTAGCATGGACGCGTTCGTTCGGCTGTCCGTGGTGGACGCGAACGCGACGCTGAACGTGATCGGCGAAGCGCTCCCGAAGGACGCCAACCTCGGGCAGCTGATCGCGCGCCGCATCTTGGACCGAAAGGTCGCCGTGGCGGCCCAGCAGATCGTGTACAACATGGTCATGGCCCTCGAGATGCTGATCATCGTCAACGAGGTCACGATCAACCGGAGCGTCGAGCCGGAGACCGTGGCGCGCACCGGTACCCGGGTCCCGATGGGCGGACCCGGGGCCCCGCGGACGTCGAAGGCGTCCCACCCTCCGATGAGCCGACCGGTTCCCCCGCCCGGCCGGGGCGTCGGATCCGGAACCTGAATCCTGAGAGCTCCGCGGCTCCCGGCCGTTCCCGGAGTCCCATCGAGTACTCGATGACGAAAGGATGGGCACGGGTAGGGCCGAACGTCCCAGATGGCTCCCCGCCAGGAGCACCTCTCAGATCGGGTCGGTCCTTGGTTCCCGAGGGCGCCCGCACGTCGTACGCCAAGCTCATGGGATTGGATCGGAACCGCCCCCCGGATGTAGTGGAATCCGGGGCGCCACCGTCCGGACCAGCCCGTACACCCCGAGGAACGCACCCAGGCCTGCCCCGAGGGCGATCCCCAGGCCGTACGGCATGAGGAGCACCGCGACGACCGCGCAGAACGCGGCGAAGCTGAACAGCCCGTACTGCAGGCCGCTCAGGAAGACGAACACCGGCGCCGGTCCCTGCCGGGAGTGCGTGAAGATCACGAGCGTGATGGTGAACACCGGGATCGGGCTCAACAGGCCGCTCAGCTGGGGACCGAGGCTCTCGGCCGCCGTCGTGATCACGAGGACGAGGATCGCGGCGGTCAGCATCCGCAGCGGGATTTCCCACCTCGGGGCGGGCGGCGGGAGGATGGATTCGTCCCGCTTCGGCAGGACCGCCAGCACCAGCACGATCGCGAGCACCGACGCGGCCAGATCGATCAGCACAAGCTCGGGCACCTGGCTCAAGATGAGCGTCGAGGCGACGAATCCGGCGGACGCGATCCCGAGGCAGAACGGCCATCGGTATCGTAACGCGGAACGAGCGTA
The DNA here is from genome assembly GCA_050013635.1 of Thermoplasmata archaeon. GTDB lineage: Archaea > Thermoplasmatota > Thermoplasmata > Lutacidiplasmatales > UBA184 > Lutacidiplasma. The sequence continues at coordinate 19,554 of JBEKEW010000006.1, forward strand.
CCCGATGGTGAAGACGGAAAGCGAGATGATCCCGAGAAGGGCTCCGAGCGCCGCCGTCGCCGCGAACGTCGTTCCTTCGGTCAGAGTGAGGACGAGGATGATGGTGCCCGTGTTGATCGGCAGTGCGACCAGCCAACCGGCGGTGCGGTGTCCGTAGCGTAGTGCAATGAGGCTGACGACGGCAACGAAGGCCGGTGCGATGGTGACCTTGAGCAGGAGAAGTTCGAAGCTGACGTCCACGTCCGGCCGACCCCGCTCGCGTTAGGGAGGCCTCATAATAGCCCGGCCCTCCCGGGGGGCGCCCCCGCAACGACGCACGGTGCATCGGTGGGGGCTGGTCCGCACCGCCACCGCCTGCACGAAACCTTCCCGATTAAGGCACGCGCGGATTCCTTCTGAAGATCCCGTAGCATGCGCCGCACACAGCCAGAGTGGTCCCCACCCCCGTCACCAGGAGAGCTGCAAATGGTGCCCGACCCGGTCATGAGGTGGGAGATCAGCTGGACGCCATAGCCGGACGCGGCAACCCCCAACCCGACGACGAGGACGGCCTGCCACCCTCGTGCGGCCCGGGCGGTTGGCGCCTCGGTCGAGATCGACACGAGCTATCCTCCCTGCGATCGGTCCGGAAACCGAACGGAACCAACCGGGGAACCCACTCTCCAAGGACAGTTGAACTGACGACTCGACCGAACCCCTAGACCTTCGGTCCGTCGCCGCCCTCCCCACGGAGGCTCCGGGCGCGGTCCGGAGACCGTAAGAGGTGCGGTTCTGTCGGCCGCATCGTGCACCCCGATTACCTTCTGGTCGTCTCCGAAGAGGATCCGGTCGCCCGGGCCGTGGCCGAGAACTGGGGGACACCTCCCGCGTCCCCATGGCACGTGG